>JAYRFD010000182.1:0-7673 GCA_041908565.1 Polyangia bacterium
CGTGTGCTTCATGGGGCGGAAGCGCGTGGCATAGACGTCGACGCGGTGGCCGCGGGCTCGCGCTTGCTCTTCGCTTAGGCCGACGCAGGCCAGGGGCGGAGCACCGAAGACAGCCGTGGCAACGTTGCGGTGATCGACGTGTGTGGGCTGTCCGCCAAACAGCGTGGCAGCGACGGCGCGCCCTTCTGCAATCGCAACCGGGGTCAGGTTCAGACGGTCGGTGCAGTCGCCGATGGCATAGATGCTGTCGACCGCCGTGCGTGAATCAGCGGACACCGCGATGGCGCCGTGGCCCGATGGCGTGTTGCGCAGCGTGACGCCGACTTCCGCCAAGCCCAGGCCCGCGGTGTTCGGGCGGCGTCCAGTCGCGAACAGCACCAGATCGGTGGCGATGCGTTCCCCACCGTCCAACACCAGATGCAAGTGACTTGCATCTGCTGCACGCTCGACGGCGACCAGACCGGCTCCGGTGCGCAGCGTGATGCCGCGCTTGCGTAGCTCGTCGTTGTAGGCGATGCGTAGCTCTTCATCGAAGCCGCGCAGCACGCTGTCGCAGCGCACGACCTGCGTGACCTGCACAGAAGCCCTGCTGAAGATGCCCGCGAATTCGACGCCGATGTAGCCGCCCCCGACGACGACGGCCCGCCTGGGAAGCTGCGGCAAGGACAGGGCTTCGTCGGATGTGATGCCCAGGTCGGCCCCGGGGATCTCTGGTTTGTGTGGCGATGAGCCGGTGGCCACCAGCAGGTAACGAGCCCGCAGGCGCTGGCTTTGGCCTTCCTGCTGCACCTCGACGGTGTGCGGGTCGACGACGCGGCCCCAGCCGGGCACAAGCTGCACGCCGCTGTCGCGCAGCATCGCCAGGTAGATGCCGTTTAGGCGATCAAGCTCGCGATCCTTCGCGGCGATCAGGGCCGGCCAGTCAAGGTGCGCGCTGCCGATCTGCCAGCCGAAGCCCGCCGCATCGTCCAGGTCGTCGCGAAAGTGGCTGCCATAGACCAAGAGCTTTTTGGGCACGCAGCCGCGCAGCACGCAGGTGCCCCCGACGCGTCCCGCCTCGCAAATGGCCACGCGAGCGCCCAGGGCGGAAGCGCGTCGGCTGGCCGCTACGCCGCCCGATCCAGCACCGATGACCAGCAGGTCCAAGTCGAATGTCGACATCGGTTCAGCATACGGTGCACGAGCCGCGGTCGGCAGAATTCCCTTCCGTCCCGGCGTCGGCGTGGGGCGTCTGAGTCCTCGCTGCAACCCAGCGGTCTGGCCGATTCGCGCCAGGTCACGGCGGTCACGGCAGAAATTGCCCCTGCTTCCGCGAAGTGCCACCTTGCCGCGCCACGCTCCGCGCGCTAGATCTTAATAAGTATCCAATGGATGAACCAATGGGCCTTTCGCTTCGACCTTACTTGCCTTAGGAGTCCGCCATGCGTTCCGCTTCTCTTCCCGTTGTGTCGGCAGAAAACGTGGGTTCCGCGTCGTCGTCCCGTGGTGCTGCGCCGTCCGGCGACCGAATGGCGCATGCCGTCGAGCCAACCGCAGGCGGAGCGGCCGAGCGGGCCGCGACGCTGCACGCGGACCCCGATCGCTGGGCGTTTTCCGAGAGCGAGTCGCGGGCCTTTCTGGCGCTGGCGCGGGCCGTGATTCCCGGCGGAGACCGCCTGCCTCCCGTCGGGCCTCGCTTGGTCTTTCGCATGCAAGAGCTCCTGCGCGACGGCGGGGCGCCGCTGTCGGTGGGCTACCGGGCCCTTTTGCACAGCTTGGGGGCGATGAGCCGCGTCAAGTATCGACGGGGGCTTTCCGACCTGCAGCCGGATCAAGTGTCAGCCTTGCTCGACGGTCTGATGCAGGGAGGCTTCACGCAGCGGATGTTCTTGCGCGGCCTGGCCACACCCATCAAGGCGCTGTACTTCGACGATCCCGCCATCTATGCCCTCTTGGGTCAGAAGTACCGCGACGGCACCCCGACGGAGGACGAGGCCCTTCGGCGCATCACACCCGACGATCAGCCGCGCTACGTGCGCGAACGGACCCAGCGGGCCTGCGATCTGCGCGACGGCGAGACGCTGGAAGCCGACGTCGTCGTCATCGGATCAGGCGCGGGCGGGGCCGTGGCCGCCTATGAGCTAGCCGCCGCCGGTCACGCCGTGCTGCTTTTGGAAGAGGGGCTGTTCTTCGGTCGGCAAGACTTCACGGGCAGCACCTTCCGCATGCAGCACCTGCTGTATCGCGACATGGGCGCCACCACCACGCTGGGCAATGGGCAGATCTTCGTGCCGACGGGAAAGAGCGTCGGCGGATCGACCACGGTGAACAGCGGCACCTGCTATCGCATGCCGGATCGCGTGTCCCGCATGTGGGAAGAACAGCTTGGGCTTGCGGGCCTGGGTCCGGCGGGTCTTGCGCCTTATTACGAGCGTGTCGAGTCGGTGCTGGGCGTCGACTACGGTGCGCCTTCAGTCTTGGGGGCGGCGGCGGCGGCGGTTGCGCGCGGGGCCGAAGCGCTGGGCCTGCGACACCGACCCCTTCGTCGCAACGCCCCGGGCTGCGACGGGCAGGGTGTGTGCTGCTTTGGCTGCCCGACCGATGCCAAGCGCTCGACCAATGTCAGCTATGTTCCGTTGGCCCTGCGCGCCGGAGCCGAGCTTGTCGTCGGTGCGCGGGCCGAGCGCCTGATCATCGAAGACGGTCGCGCGGTCGGGGTCGAAGCCATATCGGCCTATCCACAGCGCGACGGGGCGGCCCTGCATCCGCGCTTCCGCGTGCGAGCCAAGGCCGTGGTGTTGGCGACCGGAACTTTGGCGACGCCAGTGTTCTTGCTGTCCGACCCGCAGGCGAAGCGGGCGCTGTCGCGATCGCAGGCCTTGGGTCAGCACCTGACGATCCATCCGGCGGCGGGCGTCTTCGCCGTCATGCCCGAGCGGATCAACGCCGGCCCGTCGATTCCGCAGAGCTATTCCATCGAGCAGTTCCACGATCAGGGCCTGCTGTTCGAGGGCGCCGCCACCCCCGCCGATCTGACGGCCATCACACTGACCTTGGTGGGACGTCCCTTCGTCGAAGCCATGGAGGCCTTCCAGCACCTGGCCTGCTTTGGCTTCATGCTGGAAGACTCGACCTGCGGCAGCGTGGCGCCCGGGCCTTTCCGACGGCCGCTGGTGCGCTACGACCTGTCCGATCACGACGTGACCCGGCTCAAGCGCGGCGTCGACGTGCTGTGTCGCGTGTTCTTCAGCGCGGGGGCCAAGCGCGTGCTGACGCCGGTCCATGGCTTTGAAGTCCTGCACCATCCCGACGAGCTACATCGCATGCACCAGCTGGACCTGCGCCCCAGCCAGTTCGAGCTAACGGCCTATCACCCGCTGGGCACCGCGCGCATGGGCGTATCTCCCGCCACCAGCGTCGTCAGCCCCGATCTGCAAGCGCACGATTTGCCGGGCTTGTACATCTGCGACGGCAGCGTCATCCCAACGTCGCCCGCGGTCAACCCACAGCTGACGATCATGGCCGTCGTCAGCCGCGCCGCGCAGCACCTGGCCGAGCGCCTGCACTGAGATCCGCCGCCCTTTCGCGACAGTCCTGGGATATGATCAGCCGGATCCGTTCTGCCCGATGCTCAGCATCGGGGGTCGGGCTGATCTCCCATGCCATATTCCGCCCTTCGAGTTCTTCGCATTGGTCTTTGGCCGCCTGGGTCTGTGTGTCGCTGTCTGGCACTGGTACTGCTGGTGTGGTCGGGACTTTTTTCATCGACCGCTGCGCTGGCTCAGACCGCCGCATCCGACGGGGCGACGCCGCCCGCGGTGCCCAAGCTGGATCCCACCCTGTGTCAGATCGAGACGCGCCCTGCCGTCGAGGGTGTGCAGGACAAGGCCGCCAAGAAGAAAGCGCGGGCGCACCTGGCGTCGGCGCGCAAGGCCTACGAGAGCTACCAGTTCATCGAGGCCCTGCGTGAGCTTCGCAGCGCCTACGAGATCGATCCGCAGAACGACGTCCTGTTCAACATTGCCCAGACCTGTCGCGAAGGCGGCGCCGATGCCGAGGCCCTGAAGCTGTACGAGTTCATCGCGCGGCAGAATCCCGACCCGGCGTTGAAGACCGATTCCGAACGACACATCGGCACGCTGCGCAGCAAGCTGGCCAAGGGGCTGGATGAAAAGGCGCTGGATCAGCTCAAGGGCGAGCACTATGACGCCGCCGCCAAGCTGTGGGATCAGGCGCACAAGCTGGACGCGCAGTCGCTGTATCTGTTTCGGCAAGGCAATGCCCTGCGCCTGGCCGGCGACAGCGACGAAGCCCTGGTTGTGTACGAGCGCTTCATCGCCACCAACCCCAGCGAAGACATGATGAAAGAAGCGCGTGGCCACATGGCTCGTCTGCGCAGCAAGCAGAGCGTGGTTCGCGCCAAGAACCACCTCAAGGCCGAAGAGTACGCGCAGGCCATGGCCGCGTGGCAGGCCGCGTACGAACAGGACCCGCGCGAGATCTATGTCTTTGAGATCGCCGAGGCCGCTCGCAAGGCGGGCCTGACCAATGAAGCACTGGCTTCGTACGCGCGCTTCCTGCGCGAGTCGCGGGCCACCGACTACGCCGATGAGCGTCGCCAGTCCGAAGAACATCAGAAGTCTCTGCGCGTACAGATCGAACGAAAGAAGCGGGCCGAAACGCCGATCTACAAGCGCTGGTGGTTCTGGACTGCGCTCGGCGCTGGCGTCGCCGTCGGGATTACCACGGCCATCGTTGTGCCCTTGGTTGCCAGGCCCACCGATCCGCTGAGCGGCGTGCCAGAGGACCGACAGCGTACGCTGACGGTGCCGAAATCCACGGGCATCGGTTTTTAATTTATCAATATAAACTAGGCTAGGCGAAGAGTGGAAATATGGGACAGAAGATCAATGCCAAACGCGTAGCAAGGGCTGCTGGGCTGGGAATGCTGCTGGGTAGCGCTTGCGCGCCAGAGTATGCCGGCGTGGTTCTAAATATTTCGTATATGCCGAAGAATGTTACTAGGATCGTGGTCAGTCCTATTGTTGACAATAAAACACTACCCAGAGAGATTTTTGATAAAGATATTCTAGGAAAAACAGAAATCCAGATTGGTCTGCGGTTGCCAAGAAATGCACTTGGTTCAAAATTATCATTGACGATTGACGCGCAAACAGATCAGTACTGCACGGCGGCAACCGGCAGCACAATCATCGCAATTGACGACATCAGTAGATATGAACAATTCGTTTCATTGAAACAGACGACGTCAGAGTCAATCATGTTTGACTTGTTGGCGGTGCATGGATCAGCCGCAAACGATGTCTGGGTGGCAGGCGCCAATGGCTCCACTGCCCACTGGGACGGCTGTGGCTGGAAGGCGAGCCCTGTATTGCCTACAGCGACCAATGGGCCGCCTGTCAGCAGGCTATACGTTCCTCCCCGTCCGGCAGGAGCGGATCCGGGCGATGCGAATACAGCGTTTGCCATCGTCGATCCCGGTGTGGTGCGGCAGTGGGATGGTACTCAGTGGCAGCCCGCCATCTCGCCACCCTCGGGAAAGCTGTCGGCCATCCATGGCAGCAGCCGTCAGAACATCTGGGCAGTCGGCGAGGCAGCGGCGGGTGGATGCATTTTATATCGATATAATGGCGACTCTTGGATCTCCGGCACATATTGCCAAGGAACGCCAAATACATATATGCGAGCCGTCCATGTTCTTTCGGAAACAGAAGCATACGTCGGTGGAACGGAAAGCGGCTTGCCTGTGGTCGCTAAGTTCAATGTATCGATGAGCAAATGGGAAAAAATGGTCTTTTCTCAGCCCTATAGCAATCCGATGGACCGAGCGACGCCGGGAAATTTCTCTGCGGTCTATGCCAGCCAGGTTATTCAATCTGGAAATGTGTGGGTTGGTGGAGAACTGAATACTCTTCAATTCAATGATGCGACTGGAGGATTATTTAGATTAAGGCCAGAGTTCGCTTCTGCGGTTACGGCGGTGGCTGGAACGGTTGATAAACCATTTGGTATCTTTGCGATCTCAGGAACCAGTGCATCGGATATATGGGTTCTATCCGCAAATAGGCCAGCGGCGACAACCAAGACCTATGTGTTTCATCTGGTTGGAAACACATGGCAATACGAAGTAGCACTCGATAAATACGTGATTTATGGGGTCTGGGCGAATTCGCCCACGGATGTTTGGTTTGTCGGTCAGGGGGGGGTGCGGCTTCGCTACAACGGACAGACGTATACGCCGGTCGGCTACTGACACAGCCGGGCGGCTTCGCAGGTGCCGCGGGGGCCGCATTCGCCGCAGAACTCGCGGGCGCGGCAGGCGGTGCCGACGGGGGCGGATCGGCTGGGGCAGCTGATGCCTGCGCCATCGCAGACGTCGTCTAGGTCGCAGGCGTTGGCGGGATTGCGCGGGCGGCAGATGCTGCCTCGACGCAGGGGAGCGCAGGTGCCGTCGGGCTGGCCGGTCTGGGCGGCTCGGCAGGCCTGGCAGTCGCTGCCGCTGTCGTTGCCGCAGGCGCTGTCGCAGCACACGCCGTCGACGCAGTTTCCGCTGTCGCAGTCGATGGCTCCGGTGCTGGCGCTGCAGGCGGTGCCGATTAACAAGGGCGTGTACTCGAAAAAATAGGCGGCTCCAACTTCCGGCTGTCCGCCCAGGCCCTTGCCAGGGGCGGCAAGCAGCGCCGTGCGGTCGAACAGCGCGACGCTGCGGCCCAGCACATCGCGGTCGGCGACATCGGATGCGACCAGCTTGTCTTGCATGCGCCAGGCATTGCTGGATCGACGGAAGGCGTACACGGCACCACCATTGGTCTTGACCGATCCGTCGGGTCGCGCGATGTCGGCATACAGGGCGCCGACCAGCAGGCGATCCTTGGCGATGGCCACCGACGATCCGAAGTAGTCGTCGCGGGCCGCATCGGGAGCAGTCAGCTTTTGCGGCGGGCCAAAGCGACCACCGCTGCGCTCAAAGACATAGGCGGCGCCGGCGTTGCTGCGCGATGTCCCACCGGGGCCGTCGGGCAGATCGGCCAGGTAGGATCCAACCACCGCGACGTCGCCCCCTTCGTTTAAGGCCAGCGAGAACGCAAACAGGTCGCGGGTGGCGGGGTCGCTGGCGGTCAACAGCTGCGTCTGGTTCCAGCGATCGCTGCCACGGCTGAACACATATGCGGCGCCTGCGTCGGTGGCCGTGGTCGATCCAAGGGGCAGGTCGCGGTACATGGCGCCGACCAGGGCTGTCTCGCCGGCCAGCGCGACGGCGCGACCGAAGAAGTCGCTGGCCGCCGCATCGCGGGCCAAAAGCTTGGTGTCAGCGACGAAGCCCGAAGACGCACGGGTGAAAAGATAGGCGGCGCCGATGTCTCGCTGGGGACTGGGTCCGGCGGCGTCGACATACGGGGCGCCGATCAGCAGGCCATCGACGGTCATCGACAGCGCAAAGCCGAAGGCATCGCCGGCCCCTCCGTCGGGAGCCACCAGCTTCTGGGTCTGCTGCCAGCTGTCGCCGCGTCGTTCGAACAGATACACCGCGCCGGCATCCAGAAGCGGGCTGCCCATCGGCCCGGGCAGGTCTTGGAACATGGCACCGACGGCAATGGTGCTGCCCTGGCAGGCGACGGAAAAGCCAAAGGTATCGCCCGCTGCCACATCGCCCGGCGAAAGCTGAGCAGTCA
>JAYRFD010000183.1:0-3362 GCA_041908565.1 Polyangia bacterium
ATCTGCAGCGCTTCGCGCGTGACCAAGTGAATGGGAATGGAGTCGCCCGAAAACGCATCGACGGCTAGCAGGTCAAACTGCTGCGGGGCCTCGCGTTCTAGCACCAGGCGGGCATCGCCCAGCACGGTCTCGATCGTGGCCGCGCTGCCCGATAGGAAATAGAAGTAGCGTGACGCCGCATCCAGCACCTGCGGGTTGATCTCGTACAGGCGGAAGGTGTCGCCAGGACGGCCATAGGCAGCGATGGTGCCGATGCCCAAGCCCAGCACACCGACGCGGCGATTGGGCTGCTGCAGCGCGGTTAGCGCCAGTCCCAAGCCCGACGTCGATCCGAAGTAGCTCTTCACCTTGTTGCGGCGAGCCGGGGTCAGGTCCTCTTCACCATGGATGATGACGCCGTGGATCAGGCGGCGGCGCGCGTCGGGGTCGGTCTCGGGCGCGTTCTGCGTGACGCGCAGCACGCCATAGAAATTGCGCGAGGCTTGGATCGTCCGGTACCGCACGACATCGCGGTAGGCGTGCACGTAGTACGCGCAGAGCCCGCTGCACAAAAGAGCGCTGATCGGGGCCAGCCAGATCCACACCGCCTGCCAAGCGGTCGCGGGGCGTGCATTCACTCCATCGCTGCTGATCTTGCGACGCGGCCGCGTCAACCACAGTGCGACCAGCGCGCAGGCAAGAAGACACAGCGGCAGCTCCATATAGGCCGTGAACACGCGCGGTGCCAGCAGGCCGACCAAAAGTCCTCCAGCTGCGCCACCGGCCGACATCATCAGATAAAAGCGCGTCAGGTAACGCGACGGTGGCTTGGCTGCTGCTAGCTCGCCATGACAGAACATGCAGCCCAGAAACAGGCCGATGCAGTACAGCGGCACCGCCAGCTGAAAGCGCAAAAGACCGTTGTTTCGGGCCAGGCCACCGGCCATCGCTGCGAGGAAGATCAGCGTCGGCAAGAGCCAGATGCTGCGCGCATAAAAGCCGCGCCCCCCGCGCCCTTCAAAGACCAGCACAAAGGTCAGCAGGTACAGCGTCAAGGGCAGCACCCACAAGAACGGAATGGACGCCACGTTCTGCGTGATGTGATTGGACACCGATAGCAACAAGATCGATGCCAGCGCAGCCAGCACAAACCACAACGCGTAGTCGCTGGCGCGCGGGGGGGGGCTTGCAGGGGCTGCGGCTTCTGCACGGGCTGCGTCGGGCGGGCTGTCGACTGTGCTGGATGTCGTCGGTGCAGCGCGTGTCGCGGTGCGCAGCGCGCGCAGGGCGCTACCGATGGCCAAGAGCGCATACAGGACATAGGCGATGCTCCAGCCCAGGGCTTGGGTGCGGGTGCTGATCCAGGTTTCGATCGCAAATGGATACGAAAGAAGACCCAGCAGCGATCCCAGGTTGGACAGCGCGAAGAAGCGATACACGCGCTGGGCGGTGCGCGGGTCCACCTGTTCGCGCGCGAACCACGACTGCACAAGCGGCCCGGTGGTCGACAGCATGAAATAGGGCAGGCCGATGGTCGCGGAAAGCAGACCCAGGATGCGCCACAGTGGGTCCTCGTTACCGACGGGCTTCCAGCTGCTTTGGGCCACGATGGGCAGGGAACCGAGGCTCAGCGCCAGAAGCACAATGTGCAGCAGGCTTTGACGCTTGGCCGACAGTCGGCTGGACAGATCGGAATAGGTGTAGCCGGACAGCAGCGCCACTTGGAAGAACACCAGGCACGTCGTCCACACCGCCGCGGTTCCGCCAAACCACGGCAGGATCTGCTTGGCGATGATCGGCTGAACCAAGAACAGCAGGAAGCTGGAAACCAGAACGGTCGCAGCGTACAGCAGCATGATGGGATGCTTCCTTTTTCGAGCGTTTAGGGACGACTGCTCCACGTATCACGGAGCGAAGGCATCGTGCGAGACCTGAGGAGCGGCGGCGTCCTGGACGTCAGCGACGTCAGCGATGGCGGTGGGCAAGGGCGGTCGCGCTGACGTACCGCGGTCACCGGATCGCGTGGAACCGCAGATCGGGTCCGTACGAAAGCAAGCAGGACAGCTGCAGCACGTCGTGCAGCAAGCGCAGATGAAAGCGGCCCGGGGGCGGCTCGTCCAGCGCGCGCGGGCAGTCAATGGCCACCAAGTCACCGCCCAGCGCTCGCACCGGATGGATCAGCGACTGCCCATGCGGACCGCGGAAGCAAACAGACTGACCATCGGCGGAAAACTCTGCCGTGCTGCGCAGCGTGGGGCTGGCGAAGCGACGACCCGCCAAGCGCGGCCGCGCATCGTCATGCGAAAGGGGCGAAAAGACACCGACCCAGCCTTGGCTGCGCGACGCAATCTGAAACCCGTCGCCGCTGCGTTCAACGCGCAAGAAGCCATCGCTTGAGGCAAGCTGGCCCGGCCCTGTCCACTGCAGCGGCTGCGTCTCCATTCCCAGGTTGATCGTCGGTGCTTGCGTCGTTCCGCTGAGCTCGGCCACCAGATCGTGTGCAGGGCAAAAGAATGCCCCCGGCGACCAGCCGCTGCTGGGTGGGTCGACTGCCTGCGGGCGATCCCAGGCTGCTTGCAGGCCCAGGCTGGCGGCGAAGGCCAAGGCGTGCGCCATCGGGCTTTCCGTGCTATTCAGAAGAACGACGACGCTGGCCCGGTCTTCTGGGAACCGCAAGTGCATCATGCGAAAGCCGCGCAGTGCGCCGCTGTGCCACTGCATGCTGCGGCCTTCGTGGTGCCAGACGTTTAGTCCAAAGGCATAGCTCGCCGTTGTGCCGTCGGGGCGCGGGCGCGCGATGGACAATCGGTGCGATTCGGCCAGCGAGACCGGGCCCAGGCCCAGCATCGCCGCTTCCCAGCGCAGCAGATCGTGCAGTGTGGTGACCAGCGCGGCATCGCCGGACCACACGATGCGCGTGACCTCTTCTTCCCAGTGGTCTGAAGCGGCGCGATAGCCGCGTGTTCCGTCGGGCAGCGGCTGTGCGGTGTCTTCGCCCAGGTAGCTTGCGTGCATGCCCAGCGGCGTGAAGATGCGCTGCTGCAGCAAGTCTGACAGTGGCTGTCCGCTGGCTGCTTCGATCACCCACTGCAGGATGCGAAAGTTGCCGTTGTTGTAGCGAGTGCCCGATCCCGGCGCGAACATGCCTTGCGTCAGGCGCATGATCAGATCGCGACCGGCCGCGGCGGAAAAAGGAGTCTCAGGCTGGGCGCCGGTGAGCATCGCAGCGCACCAGTAGTCCGCAAGTCCCGATCGGTTCTGCGCCAAGTGCCACAGGCGCAGGCGCGGATCCAGCGTGGCAAGTTCGGGCACAAAGCGGCTCGGCGGATCGTCCAATGACAGGCGGCCTTCGGCGTTAAGCTGCAGCAGCACCAGCGCGACCA
>JAYRFD010000184.1:0-1814 GCA_041908565.1 Polyangia bacterium
GAAGCGCTGTCAGCGACGGAAACACCGACCTGTCAGCCGGCGCAAGGGGGTCCCACCGTCGACATGGCCTGTTACGAGATCACGCCGGGCACATCGGAACGATTTCGATCGGGATCGCTGTGCTTGGCGCGCGGAAGGCTGCGCGTTCGATCGCGAATCACGACCGCTTCGCACGATCTGGACTATGCCGGCGTCCACTTCGGTGGCCTGCACGTGGCCATCGGGGTTCGTCGGGCCGATCGATCGCCGGGGGACGATGCCGACAGCGCTGGCTTTGCCCGCTTGTCGCGCTTGTTGGATGCGGCCAATGTGCCCGCGCTGTTGGAACAGCTTCGCCAGTCCCATGGCCCACGCCTGTACACGCTGACCGATCTGCCGATCGACACGCAGCGTGCAGCCGCGCAGTCCCTGCTGCATTCCAGCTTGCAGCCGCTGGTGCAGCAGCTTGCGCAGCTTTCGGCACTGCATGCTCCGCTGTTTGATGCCGACACGCGCAGCCGACTGGGCGTCGACATCCCGCCCGAGCTGACCGCCGCGCATGAGCTGTCCTTGCTGACCGAGCTATCGGCTGCGCTGAAGAATCCAACGCTGCACCGCGCGCACATCGATCGACTGATGAACAGAGTGCAAGAAAGTTACCCCCACCTGGACCTGGGCTCGGCGCGCCGCAGCTTGCAGGACACGCTGCAGGCCCGCCTGCTGGCTTGCGAAGCCGCGGCCGAAGATGCAAGTCGTTTGCAAGAACTGCTGGACGCCGTCGACGTAGGGGCGCGGCCTGCTTTTTCTTTGACCCTGTGGGACGCGCAGAACTTCTGCCTGAAGCTGCGCGATGAAAGACTCGCCAGCCAGCGAGCCCGCGGAGCCAGCGCTTGGCTTGCAACGTTTAAGCGGCTGGCGGATGTGCTGCGAATCAGCCTGCCTCCAATTGCCTGAGCGCATCGAGAACAACCAGAACAACAGGAACGACGCAGGCAACGAGCGAGCCGATTTCCAGCAGGGCGACGGCGCCCTTGCAGGCCGACTCTTCGCGGGCCAGCGCGCCGCCCTGCCCTGCCGTTGCCTGTTGCCTGTTGCCTGTTGCCTGTTGCTTGGCGAAGGAACCAGGGCGGTCGTTTAGCAGCCCGATCCAGTCGCGGGAGCCCCGGCGCAGCGGAAGTTGATGTCCTTGCCTTCGGGCAGCGGCGCATTGCCGACCCGCCAGACTCCTGCCACCGCGGTGTCCGCGCACAGCCGCGGGGAAGCCGTGCTTTGCACTGCACAGAAGCAGTCCTGGGCTTCCGGCGCGCAGGCCGCGCTGATCGCTGGGTTGCTTGGCAGCGCCGGACTTGCCCCCGCCCAAGCCTGGCAGCACGTCGCACTGCACTGCGGCAGATAGGCATCGGGCAGCGACTGCGGGTTGCTGCGATCGACATAGCCCACCATGCACTGCACCGCTCCGTTCACTTCCGCCGGCTTGATCTGCAGGCAGTTCACGCCCAGCAGGTTCTGCACCTTGCTGGCGACGTTGTCCAAGGCCGACGCATAGTTGGTCGCGTCGCAGATGCTGCGCTCAACCACACCCACTTGCTGCGCATCGAAGCGCCGGATGAAGGACGACAGGCGAAGCTGCGCTTGGCCAAAGAAGCCCTTGGGACTGGTGGTCAGCTTCATCTGCGGATCCGGATCGTAACAAGCGGCCTTCGCCTTTTCGCCCCGGTTCAGCAGGTTCGTCGACAGATCGCCAGCGACGGTGGTGTCGATCTCAAGCCGGCCATCGCCCAAGCCGCCACGGGCCTGGAAGTCCTGGATCGATGGTGTCCAGATTCCTGCCACCA
>JAYRFD010000185.1:0-1605 GCA_041908565.1 Polyangia bacterium
CGACGACGATGTGAGCGCTGCGGTGCATGCAGCAGCGACGTGTAGCGCTGCAAGTTGTAGAAGTTCCCTTGAATTGCGTAGACCGAAACGCTGCGCTCATCGCCCAGAACCTCGGCCGCATGTCGATACGCCGACGAGCAGAGTGGCTGACTGATATCAAGCAGGTACAAGCGCAGATTTCGATTCGGGGCCCGCTCCAGCAAGCACTGGGTCAGTCGCACTTCATCGCGACCATCTCCGCTTCCCAGTCCAATCACATCGAGTCCGACGTTGCCTACTGCTTCGATAATGCGTTCGGCTACCTGATCGAGCTGCATGGCTGAGCGCACGCGCGCATAGCTCTCTTGCTCAGCAAAAGCGCACCACGCCGCAGCGCTGTGGTGATCCAGATACAGGAACGTCTGCTCGATGTGTCCGCCGCGGCCGTTCAGCAACATCGTCATCTCGCGATGCAGCTTCAGGGCATCGAACTCCGGCGCCAGCCAGCAGTTGGGTGCAAATTCCTGCACATGCTTGGGGCGGCCCGCGAGGTGTCCACCGATGGGGGTTGGATCGATCCGCAGCTCGGGCACCGACTGCAGGTGCATCAGCGTCGTGCGCGTGGGGGGACGGCGGCCTTTTTCAACGTTGCGCAGCGTGCTTTCGGAGATCCCTGCGCGCTGCGCCAGCACCGCACGAGACAGGCCTGCAGCCTTGCGGCGCTGCTCCAGATCTGCGCCCCAGGCTCGCAGCACGGCCTTGCTGTGACTCTCAGGCTCGATGATGCCAGCAGCCAAGCGCGGCTGTGCATCCAGCGGTTCTAGCGAGCTTGCAGGCTGCGTGTCGCCCTGCGCGGCTTCGGCGTGTTCCTGTGTGGCGCGCAGAGTCACGATGGCCTTGCGAATCGCCGCCCGCTCTCTTGGTGGGCGCTGCTCAACGAGGCCAGCCAGGGTCTCAATGGTCTGCGCAAACAGCGTGCGCACCGGAATCGCATCGGTCAGTTCCATCGCTCGCTCCTCGTACGGCGACTGCTAACACGACTGGGGGGCTCGGCCAAGCGACAACGTCTACTCGATTCACTCGCTGACCTGCCCGTGGTCGGCTCTGGGGTCAGAGCCCCGCCCAGCTGCGAAGCCGAGTTTGTGGCCATCTGCGCGCCGATGTCCGCGGCTCACTTGGGGCTCCTTTGCGTGGCCCTCTGCGCTGCGGTAGCGCGACGCCATCGCGGCTTCAAGCGGCGGCGGTGATCCGCATAGCCAGATCGGATGCGGTCGCGGCGATGATCCATCCCTCACTGCAAGCTGCAACCGAGGTGTTGCTCGAAAGTCACGTTCGATGTCGAGCCTCTGCGGCATCTGTCCGCAGCGTCTACTGCAAGCGTGTCTCTTCCGTGCGCGACAGGTCTGGGATTTGTGGGAACACACGTTCACCAATCGCTCCTTCACTTGGCGGCGCAGTGCTCCGGCAGAAATCGGAAGAGTGGGCGGCGGCGACTCCAGCGTGGCGGAGGCCGGAGTCGCTACCACCTGCGGTTCATGGAGAGCCGCAGCGGCCTCGCCGCCCTGGCCAGGGGACGGAGAGGCGCGCGGCTGTGAGGATGTGGGCGGGGACTCGGGTCTCGGCGTC
>JAYRFD010000186.1:0-2110 GCA_041908565.1 Polyangia bacterium
AACGGGCGGCAAGAAGATCGTCGTCACTGAGTTCCCCAAGACCTTCGACGAGCAGATGGATCTGGCGCAGCGCCTGGTGGAACACGAACAGTTCGACGAAGCGCAGCGCCTGTTCGAGACCATTCTTTCGTACGCATCGCATGTGCCGGCCGTGCACGTCGGCTTGGGCAAGTGTGCTCTTGAAACCGGTCGTACCGACGCTGCGATCGAGCACTACAACAACGCGCTAACCAAGGCGCCCAACTACGGGCCGGCGATCTTTGGTTTGGCCAAGACGTATCGGTCTCGCGGTGACAAAGAGCGAGCCCTGCAGAACTACCGCAAGTACCTGGAGCTATATCCAAGCGGTGGGGCGGCAGCGGTGGCTCGCGATGCCATCTCTCGATTGGAAGGCAATCCGCCCGCGGCTGCTCCGCCGAAGCCGGCCTCGACGCCAGCCCCGTCGAGTCAGTCCGAGCTGGTCAAGCCTCCGCAGACCGGGGCATCTGGAAGTGAGCTGGTCAAGCCGCAGTAAGCTGGCCCCTTGCCGGCCATTCTGTGATAAGGACTAGGCCGCCCCTGGCGCACATCGCAGCAACCTCCGCCGCTGCGCGGCCAAGTGCCGACGCCGCTTGGAGGACGCCCGTGGCCAGGTTGCGCGAACCTCAGATCCTCTGCCCAGAGCACAACACAGAGCACAGCCATGAGCCTGAACAAGCCCTCTGATTCTGAAGACGAGTACTTCGCCCGCGAAGAAGCCGCCAAGCTGCAGCGTCAAGCCGTCGAACAAGCCCAGCGCATGCAAAAGAGCGAGCGCGAGGAGCGCAAAAAGCTT
Source organism: Polyangia bacterium (assembly GCA_041908565.1). Lineage (GTDB taxonomy): Bacteria > Myxococcota_A > Polyangia > Palsa-1104 > JAEUJZ01 > JAEUJZ01. The sequence goes on from JAYRFD010000186.1 coordinate 815, forward strand.
CACTTCATGAAGTGTCCGAAGTGCGGCTTCGACCTGCGCGAAGTGCCCTACCGCGGCATCACGATGGACAAGTGCTTCGAGTGCGGCGGCATCTGGCTGGACGACCGAGAGCTGGAACAGCTGATCGGTCAGCAAGATCAGAACGTGTTCTCGGGCATTTTGAAGCTGTTCCGCGCCGACAAGACGCCGGTCTAGCGATGTCGACTGCTGCTCGCACCGCCGTCGGCAAGGCGGCGGCAAGCCTGGTTCGCCCAGGCATGGTGGTCGGGCTGGGCACTGGGGACACCGCAGCCTGCTTCATTCGATCGCTGGCCGAGCGCACTCGGCAAGAGCCCGCCCTGCAGAGCCTGCGCTGCGTCGCCACGTCAACCCGAAGTGCTGATCTGGCTGCGCAGCTGGGCCTGACGGTCCTCGATGTTGATCAGCTGGACCCGGGAACTGGCTCGCCGGTTGATCTGACGGTGGATGGGGCCGACGAGATCGATCCGCAGCTACAGCTGATCAAAGGAGCCGGCGGGGCGTTGCTGTTTGAAAAGCTGGTAGCGCGCCTGTCGCGACAGCTGGTCATCGTGGCCGATCCAGCAAAGCAAGTGATGCAGCTGGGGGAAAAGCGTCGCCTTCCCATCGAGATCGTTCGCTTCGCTGCGCGGCACACGCAGGATCGCATCGCCAAGGTTGCAGGCATTCAAGATGCGCAGCTGCGCCTATCCAGCGATGGGCGGCCCTACCTGACCGATGGTGGCCACTTGATCGTCGATGCGGCGATTGTCCCTTCGTCAAGCGGTGCCGCGGACTTGCATGCCCAGCTGAAGGCGCTGACCGGCGTGGTCGACACCGGCTTCTTTCTGACGGAAGCGACGGTTGTGCTGATTGGGGACGATAGCGGGCAGGTTCAGGCACTTCGGCGCTGACCGTCGCCGTCGCCGTCGCCGTCGCTGGCGATGGCTTGCCGACGTGAGGAACGCGAGGGGGATGCTGACCCGGCTTGGCCGGCTGACGAGTGTGGGGACCCACAACGGACAGCCATCGCCGATCGGTGGGGTGGGGAGGCCGTTTCTGGGACGAAATAAGCGCTCCCTCGGGACGTCTACTCCGATAGAATGAGCTAACTTGGCCCCTGCGCAGCGTCGCAGAGGGCGCTCAGCTCACCGAACCCCTGCACGTGAGGACTGCATCCATGCGCCGTATGTTCTGTGGCACGTTGTTGGCACTGACGCTGGCTGTTTCGGCCCTTGTGCCGAATAGGGCAGAGGCTCAGGTCCCCATTCGGATTACCGTCGCCCCGCCCGCGCCGCA
>JAYRFD010000187.1:0-6714 GCA_041908565.1 Polyangia bacterium
CTCGCCATAGCGCTCATCGGCGACATACGCTTCGGCCAAGAAGAACTGATTGGGCGGATAGTCGGCCGCGGCGGCCACCGCTCGCTTCATGTATCCCACCGCTTTTTCGGGATCGCCGACGGAAACTGGTTCTTTGGGCGCGCGCGCGTACAGCACGCCCAGGATGCGCAGCGGACCGCCGAAGTCGAACTTTTCATCGGCTTTAATCGCGGCTTCTGCCTCAGTGACGAAGCCCTGCACCATCGGTCGCGTCTCGCCCTTTTGCAGAAGCGCCGCGAAGCCGTTTAGCTGCGCCAGGTAGTAGTGACCTTCCACCCGATCGCCCGCCAGTTCAATCGCGCGCTTGGCGGCCTGCTGACCAGCCGGCACCGTCGTGGCTCGCCCATCTCCATCGGGCTCGGACAGCGCAGCATAGGCCCGCGCCATCCGCCACTGCAGATCGTAGGCTCCAGGGCCCGCCGCCCAGTCGGCTTGGCTTTTCTGCGCGCGTTCCAAAGCAGCCAGCGAGTTGCGCGGCGCACTGGCCGCATCTTGTTCATCGGCGATCCGCAGCAACGCGGCGGAGTCCGTCGGCAGCGCGTCCACGCTGAACCCGGCCCCCGCACCTTTGACGTCCGCCGACGGCGGACACGCGATCAGCAGCGAGGCACCAAGGGCCAGCGTCGACCGCAACAACCACCGGCGGGCAGCCGGAACCAAACGCTCAATCGTGGGCATGTTCACTTGCTCTTCCCATTTCCAGCCGCGCCTTCGAACCGACGCTGCGCATCCTGAAACAGCTTGGCGTCGGGGGGCACGAACTTGCTGATGTGCATCTCTTTGCACGTGGCGGCACCGGCCCCTGCGCACAAGCCGGACAGCGCCTTGCGCAAGTCCTTCTGCTTGGATTCCGGCAGCGACGCACCAAACGCCACCACCACCACCGGAGGCTGCGGCAGCGACGAGTACAGCGTACGCAGCGCCGATCCGCCTTCCAACTTCTGCGCCATGGCCAGCTGTTCATCGTCCAGCAGAGCCGCATCCGCTTCGCCGCGCAGAACGGCGCGGGCCGCCTTGATCGCGCTGCCCACTTGCTTCAGCTGGAAGTGGCTCTGCGCCGGCTGCTTGCCGTCCAGAACCACCTGTCCCAGATAGCCCGGAACATCCGCCAGGTGCGTCCACAGTCGCTTGTCCTTCAGATCCGCAAGCGTCTTCCACGCCGGGTCCTTGACCACGACATGCAGCTTCGGTGAGTTCAGGTCGGGACTGTCCACTTGCACGACGAGCTCCAGCTTTTGGCTCTGGCGCAGCTCAAAGTACAGCCACGGTTCCAGGATGCCGAAGCCTGGCTTCTGCGCGTCGATGAAGGCCAGCACTTCCTTGCGCGACGTCAGAAAGCGCCCCTTCGCCGATCCCTTGGCCCAGCCCATGCTTTTTTCGATCTCGGCCGCCATGCGATCGATGTAGGGCTGCGCGGACTCGGGCTCGCCGCCCAGACGCAGGGTGTAAATGGCGAAGTCGGACGGCCCGGCGTGGGCGGCCGATACGCCCAGGCTGCAGGCCAAGGCCAGTCCCAGGCCACGGGACCACACGGCAGAGCCGGAAGAACGTAGGATGCGACGGAACGACGAAAACATGCGGGCATTCTCCTGGTCAGCGTCGGGCGTGTCAACAGATCGTCCACTGCAAGTGGCGGGCGGGTTCGCGCTCGAATCCGGAAGCTCCGGAAGCGCCGAAAGCTCTGGAGGTTTCGGACGCGCCCCATACAACTCAGGACGAAGCGCTGTCACAGACATTCGCGCAGAAGTTTCGCGTGATATGGTGCGCGCGTCATGACCTCGCTGCGCTGGCCCCGAAGCCGACTCCTTCGCAGCCCCCTGAGCGTGCTGTGCTGGCTGCTTTTGCTCAGCGGGCCGGGCTGCCTGTCCTTTCGCAGTGTGGTCGCCACCGCCAGCGTCGGCCAGATGATCGGCCCCCGCGCTTCGGCGCTCGGCTTGTTGCCCGTGTTTTGCCAAGCGGAAAACATCCTCAGCCGATCGTCGCAGAGCACCGCGCCCTCGTGCCCCTTGGCGGACATCGAACGCTACAGCCAAGAGCTGACGCGCTACTCGCAGAACGTGTCCGCCTATGCCGCCATGCTGCGCGACATCGCCGAATTCGACGACGACCGAGTCAGCGATCCCTTGGCGCGCGCCGTGCGTGGCACCGAGTTCTTCGTCGAAGTGGCCGGCGGCAACCTCAGTGCGTCCCCGGGATCCTCGGCGTCCTCGGTATCCATCGCAGCAGCCAAGGTGGCGCAGGTGCTGACGCAGGAATGGCGGCGCAACCGCATCGAAGATCTGGTTCGCCAGACCCACCCCGCCGTCGATGCGGTGCTGCAGGGCCTGCTGGAACGGGTGGCGGCCTTGGGCGAATCCACCAAGTTCCAGGCCGAAAAAGACGTCGCGATCCGCCGGCGCATCTTGGACGAGCTAGACCGCGACACGCAGCCCCAGAACCCGACCGCAGCGGCCATCGTGCGCACGCAGAATCAGGCGATGCTGCTGGGCCTTTTGCACTTCCAGCACTTCGCGCGTCGCGCCAACGAGGCGCTCTTGGAATACAAGAAGTCCGTCGTCGCTTTTCGTCGCGCACACCAGCTTCTGTACGACCGCGTCAGCCAGAATCGTTCGCTGCTGGAAGACGACAGCCGCGTCTACGACGAACTGAAGAAAGACATTCCACCGCTGCTCAAGTAGAAAGGCGGTACGGACACCATGCCAGCACCAGCGGACCCGCCCGATACACCGGATCAGCCAACGCCGCCGGACAGGCCACCAGGATCCGACTCGATCGTTGAGCGGACCATCGCCATCACGCGCGCCCTGCGCAGCGTGGCCCATTCGCTGATGGAGCGGGCCTTCGAAGCCCGCGAAGCCGGCGAGCTGGATCTATCCAGCTTCCTTTCCGTCAGCGATCGCTATCAAGCGATGATCAACCAGGCCAACACGGCGCTGTACGAAGTGGTCAAGGCGCTGCCACCGCTGGGTGCTCACATCGCGACCATCGAACAGGCCACTCGCGAGCTGGAGGTCGCGGCCAAGCGGCTTAGCGAAGTCAAAGATGTCGTGAGCATCTCGGCCGAGCTTCTGGTTGCGCTGTCGGCCTTGACCGTCGCCGTGCTGCGCCCCGATGCCGCAGCCATTGCCTCCACGGCGGAAGCAATTGCTGCGGTGACCGCATCGATTCGATCGCGCATCATCCGCCGTTAGCCGGCAGCCCAATTCGGCCCTGCCAACCGCCGTCAACTGAGGAGACACCTGTTCACATGCGCACCGTATTCATGGGATCGCCGGAGTTCGCCGTGCCGAGTCTGCTGGCGCTGCAGGCGCAGACGCAGGTGATCGCCGTCGTCTGCCAGCCAGACAAACCCGCGGGGCGCGGTCTGGACATGACCCCGCCCGCCGTCAAGGTCGCGGCCGAAAAGTTAGCTCTGCCCGTGCTGCAGCCGCTGTTTCTTCGGCCGAGCAAGTCCGACTTCGTGTCGACGCTGCAAGCCATGGAACCGGACCTGATCCTGGTCACGGCCTACGGCAAGATCTTGCCGCCCGAAGTCCTGCGCATTCCCAAGCTCGGCTGCTGGAACGTGCACGCTTCGCTGCTGCCGCGCTATCGCGGTGCCGCCCCCATTCAGTGGGCCCTGATCCGCGGCGAGACGGTCACCGGCGTCACGCTGATGCAGATGGATGAAGGCATGGACACCGGGGCCATGCTGCTCAAGTGCGAGCTACCGATCGGCAGCGATGACACCGCGGGAACCCTGCACGACAAGCTCAGCGAGCTTGGCGCCGATGTCCTTCGCGACGGCCTGCGCCGCGTGTTTGCCGGAAGGCCGCCCGTCCCGGTGCCGCAGGATCACAGCCAAGCCACCATGGCCCCCAAGCTGGACAAAGAGCATGGACGCGTCGACTTCACGCGCGGCCCAGCGGCCGTGGTGGCCCAGCTTCGCGGCGTCGATCCCTGGCCCGGCGGCTTTACGACCCTGGAAGCCCGCGGCGGCAAAGAAGGCAGCCCGCCCGACGAGATTCCAATGAAGCTGTTCGGCGCCCGCGTGTCGTCCGGTCGCGGCACGCCCGGTGAAGTCCTGGGGGTCGACCGCGACGGCCTGCACGTAGCCTGTGGCGCTGGCGCCGTGGTGATCTGCGACCTGCAGCTTCCCGGGCGCAAGCGCATGCCGGCCGCTTCGCTGGTCAGCGGCTTCCCCTTGCCGCGCGGTACGCTGCTCGGCGGTGGACGCGCCAACCTCCTTCTGGCCTGACCGCACGCCTTCGGAAGTTGCTAGGAGCCCATCGATGTTCGTTGTCGTCGTCCGCATCCATGTCAACGCCGATCGCGTGGCTGACTACACCCAGGCCACCCTCGAAAACGCCCGTGCCACCCGAAAAGAGCCCGGCAACGTCCGCTTCGATGTCCTGCAGCAGAACGAAGACCCGACGCGCTTCACGTTGTACGAGGTCTATCCCAACGAAGCCGGCTTCAAAGCCCACCAGCAGACGGCGCACTACCTGACGTGGAAGGCAGCGGTCGCCGACATGATGGAAAGTCCGCGCGTCGGTGAAAAGCACCACTGCCTGTTCCCTGTCCCCTTCGCCTAGGCTCTGTTGGTCATGCAGTTTCAGTTTCGCAGCGCCGGCCAGCTGATCTTCGGGCCGGGTGAGCACCGCAAGGCGGTGGCGTACGCCCGCGACCTGGGGCGACGCGTGCTTCTGGTCACCGGCGCCTCGTCGCTGGCACAGGGTGGCCTGCTGGCCCCGCTGCAAGCGGCGCTGGCCGAGCGGGCCGAGCATGTCGAGCACATCACGGTTTCCGGCGAGCCCGAGGTCGCCCACGCCGATGCCCTGGCCCAGCAGTGTCGCGAGGCCGCCTGTGACGTGGTCCTGGCCATTGGTGGTGGCAGCGTCCTCGACATCGGCAAGGCGGTCGCGGCGCTGTCGCAGAACCCCGGCAGCGCCATCGAATACCTGGAAGATGTCGGTCGGGGACCGCCGCAGCCGCTGCGCCACGCCCCCCTGCCCGTCGTCGCCGTGCCAACCACCGCCGGCAGTGGATCGGAAGTGACGCGCAACAGCGTCCTGAAAGTGCCTGCGCTGCGGGTCAAGCGCAGCTTGCGCAGCGATCTGTTGCTGCCGCGCGTGGCCATCGTCGACCCCGATCTGCTGCAGACGGCCCCTCGGCGGGTCGCAGCGGCCGCCGGCATGGACGCCCTGACCCACCTGATCGAAGCGTATCTATCGAAGGGGGCGCAGCCGATCACCGACGTCCTGTGCACGCGCGGCATCGAGCTTCTGTGGCCCGCCCTGCACCAGCTTGCCGCGGCTCATGCGGCCGGATCGCCGGCGGGATCGCCAACGGGTATTGAAGCCGCTCCGTCGACCCTGCACCCCCACCTGGCCCTGGCCAGCCTGTGGGGCGGCATCGCGCTGGCCAATGCGGGCCTGGGCGCCGTGCATGGCTTGGTGGCTCCGCTGGGCGGCCAGTGCGGCGTCGCCCACGGCGATGGCTGTGCCTGCCTGCTGCCCGCGACGTTTGCCGCCAATGCGCGCGCGATCTTTGCCCAAGCACAGCCCGGCCCCGCCGCCGAGCGTCTGCGCCTGCTGATCCGACTGCTGACGCAGGCTCCCGGGGATCGGAAGCTGCCCGGCGACGCCGACACCGACGTCGACTTGGACCGGGCTGTCGAGCGCCTGTCCACCCTGCGCCAGCGGCTGGGCATCTTGAGCCTGGCGGAACAGGGCGTCTCGCCGGACCAGCTTGCGTCGATCGTCGCGCAGTCCCGCGGCGGCAGCATGCGCAGCAACCCGGTCGAGCTAAGCGACGAAGCGCTGTTCGACATCCTGCAGCAGAGCCTGCGCCTCTCGCCGGAACAAGCGCCCAGCACGCGCAGCTAGCACGGCTTAGTAGTAGTCGTCGTCGCTGCGGGGATTGCGGGCGCGGGCCGGGGTGCTCAGCGTCGGCTCCGCAACGGTGCTGGCGTCGGCGTCGCCGTCGGCGAGCGAGTAGAGCTTGATCTCACCTTCGTCGCGGCGTCCCGGACAGACGCGCTGCATGATCGACCAGATATTGCGCCGGACGTCGTCCATCGTGTTCAGCGACGCGGGGACATCGATGATCTTGCCGATGTAGGTCTCGTCCCCGCCGCGAGTCGCCGTGCGCAGAATCGTCAGATAGCGACCATCCGTCGACTCAAAGAACACGCGGTCCCGCTGTGGGCACTTTTCAAGCTGCTCACGCATACGGCCATCAATTCGGACCCCGGCGAACAGCTTTCGCGAACTATCGACTCGCATCTTGGCTCGGTGCAAGCTATCACCTGCGCAGCAATCAGGTCAACGACGAGACCCCGCAGTCCCCCCGAGCGTCGACGCCCGCTGTGCCCGCATGATCCGCCCCCGCCCCCTTACGCCCCCTTGTGTCCAGACCACCGGCGTGCCGTGGACCGTGTACATCCTGCGCTGCGGCGATGACACCCTGTACACGGGCTGCACCAACGACCTTGCTCGTCGGCTGCGCATGCACGAAAAGGGGCGAGTCAAGTACACCCGCGCTCGCCAGCCCATCGCCCTGGCCTACAGCGAACCAGCCAGCGACAAGAGTGCCGCCCTGCGCCGCGAGGCCGCCATCAAGCGCCTGTCGCGCAAAGACAAGCTCCGCTTGCTGAGCCAGCCCGCAGAGGCCACCACGCCCCCTTCGCCCCCC
>JAYRFD010000188.1:0-1764 GCA_041908565.1 Polyangia bacterium
ACGCCATCGCTGCCGCTCTGCGGAGCGGGGAAGCGCCAGTTCTTCGCGTGATCGATGATGCAGCTACGCACATCGTCGTCGTGCATGGTGTCGACTTCGACTTCGACCTGCGTCACCTTGCCGATCTTGCCAATGGTGAAACGCAGCGTGATCTTGCCGGCCAAGGTCGGGTTGCGCTTGAGCGCCGCTTCGTAACAGGCGACCAGGGCGCCGCGATACTGGCGGATCTTGGCGATGACGGCCTGCGGATCCAGATCGGCCGCATCGATGTCTTGGGGTGCGCTGTCCTGCACGACGGCGTGGACTTTCTTTTCCGACTTGCTGCCGGTGCCGACGCCATCGCTGGGGCCGGTGGCGACCAATCCGCCGATGCCCTGACTTTGCCCGGGACCGCCGCCGCGGCTCTGCCCCAGGCTGCGATCGCCGGTGGCGGGACCGACGCCGCCGACCTCGCGAAAGACCTGATCGGCATCGCGATCGGGGCCGCCGTTTTTCAGTGCATCCGCCAGCGCTCCGCCGGGGCCTTTGGCCGTCAGCATCTTGAGCAGACCCAGGTTCGCCATCTGTTCTGCCATGCGCGCCTGTCGTTCGGCCGCAGCGCGAGCCGCAGCGGCTGGATCTTCGGCGGGCTTGGGTGGCGTCGGCGCCTTGGTGCCAGGCTTGGTATCGGCAGGCTTCTTCTGCGTGTCGTCCTTTTTGGCCTCGGCGGGCTTGGCCGGCTCGACCTTCTTGATCGGCGGCGGCTTGGGCGGCTCGAGCTTCTTGGGCACCAGCATGCGCACGAAGCGATCGGGGATCTCTTCGATGTCGGACTGCTTGGGACGCTCCATGGCGCGCAGGTACGCGACGAAGCCAAAGTGCAGGACGAACGAGGCCAGCCCAAACTGCAGCACGCGGCGATCGCGCAAAAGGATATCGCCCAGCGACGGTCGCAGCGTCACCGGCAGCACCGGTCGCGGCGGCAGAGGCGCCGGCTTTACGAACTGAAACAGGATCTTCAGATCGCCCAGGCGAAGCTCGCCTTGCGCGGCGGGATCCAAGTCCATGCGACACAGGCCATCGCGGCCGGGCATGGTCTCGTCTCGCAGATCAGATACGGAGTGTTCTTCACCACCGACGCTGACGCGCCCACGCATGGCTTCGTGCAGGATCAGGGCGTAGCCGCGCTCGCCGACTTCAAACAGCGCAAAGCGGGGTGGCAGCTGGGTCTGCGGCGGCACGATGAAGGTGCAGCGCGCATCAGGCCCCAAGGTGACGGTCTCGCGCCGACGCAGGACACGCTCTTCCAGCGGACGGCCGTTTAGAAACAGGCCGATGCGTAGCGCGCGATGCGATGGGGCGAGATCGCTCTGGGACACAGCAGACACTCCTAAAAGGGAGGCTTCTCGGTGGACTTGATAATACGCTGCAGGAAGTTCTCGTCGAGAGATTCCCAGTCGTAGGCGGCACTGGCGCGCTGCAGAACGTAGAAGGCGTTGGGCTTCTGGCGCTGCCCTTCGACGAGCATTCCTTCGGTGATGCGGAACAGCTTGCTGCTACCCGCCTTTTCGACGCGGATGCCCGCGCCATCGGTCGCCGTCGCTGTTGACGGAGCCGTCGAGCCGGTCGCAGCGGCAGTCGATCCCGCGGCAGGACTCGGCTTGGCCGCAGCATCGGCCGCCGGGGTCGATGCGGCGGCGCCCGGTGCCAGGGTCGCCGAGTTCGTCGAGGTCGATGCAGCGGTCGGGGTCGAAGCGTCGGCTCGACGAGCAGGAGCAGCCGCAG
>JAYRFD010000189.1:0-2149 GCA_041908565.1 Polyangia bacterium
CTTGTACAAAAAGGCGATCGTGGCCGGATTGATCGGCACATCCGTCGTGAAGATGGTATCGAGCAGGCGCTGCTCGAACGCACGGTATTCCATGTACAGCGGCCTCCCGCAGCGGGGTGTCTTCAGCCTAACATCAGTCGCACCGATCCTCCACGCAAGGCAGCAGAGCGAAAAGCAGCCCTCCCCGGGCCTGTGCGCTTCGGTCCGCTACGCGTCGGATCAGCCGTTCCACGAACGCGCGCAAGGCCGGCCAAACATGCCGCAGAAACAGCAGCAGCGGCGAGGGGATGGCCCCGTACCGGCCCCCGTCGATGCCTGCCACGCAATCGCGATGCAGGCTCAGCCGGGGCGCGACCCACGGCGCGTTCTACATGCCGTTGACGAACAGCCAGCGATTGTCATCGCGAACCAGCTCGATTCGCTTCTCGCTCTGCTTGCGCTCCCAGCGCTCGCCTAGCTCGGTCATTAGCTGGAAGCTGATGTCGTAGCGAATGTCGACGAACGCACGGCTGCCTTCGACGCGCACATCGCGATAGCGAATCAGGTATCGCAGCCAGCGCAGGGCACCCAGGCGCGAATCCAGCACCTTCTTCAAGCCCGCGAAGCCATAGTCGTCGGCCGCCGTCGGAGTGCCCGAGTCCTCATAGTAGTTCGGACTGGCCATGGCCAGCAGCTTGTTCGAGTCCCGCTGCTCGAGGGCGATGCGGTACTCCTCGACGCGGGCCAGGACCTCTCGATGACTGGGCGTGTCAGGGATTCGCGTGCCGGGAATCGGCCGCACCGCTGCGCAGCCAAGCAGACCGGTCGCGCTGCCAAGCAACAAGAGGGCAAACAGGACGCGCCGGGCATCAAGCAGCAGCCCGGCTACCGCCTGCGGCCAGACGCGCCAAGCGAGTGGGGCTACGGGCTGGCGGAAGTTCATACCAAGACGATGTCGCATTGAGATTGGTCTATTACGGGTCATGGTTCAGGTGCAACCGCGGTTTTCGGGCTCGGCCAGACTCAAGCAGCAACAATGATGCCGGCCCGGGGTCTCGCGCAGGGGGTTGCGTTAACGCGTGGGCGCTGACCCGACTTGGGCTTGTGGTTATTCGCACGCGTCAGCCGACCGCGCACATCTTTTGCCCCCTATCCGACGGGAAAACGGAAGATACGCAGCGTGTCATGTCGGTCCTGCTAGCCCGTGAACTGTCCCGAATCAAACAACGGTCGCGAGTACGCCTTGGTGTTGGCTTGCCACTTTGGCAAGCGGGGTTCGACTGTGCGTGACAACTTTTCGGACTTCTCGGCGGCTCGCGCTGCGTGATACGATTCCCGCGGGTCGGTTTGTTCTCAATCTCTGCGCGGGTCCCTGCCTATTGGACTTGGCTCTGCGTCGAGGACCGGCCCTCGGCAACCGAGGCAAGCGATGGCAGCGACCCCAACTGCACCCACCCAGGAACAACGCAAGACCCCTCGTTACGAAGTGTCCGCCGTAGCTGATCTCACGGGCGAAGAGGTCTATCTGCGGCACAAGCTCCTTAACATCTCGCTTGGCGGCTTGTGCATGCAGGTCGATTCCGCCGAGGAAATCGGCAGCGAAGTCGATCTGCTGGTCCACTTCCCCGATCTGAATGTGTCGCTGCCCATGCGCGGCCAAGTGGTCTGGGCCAATCGCAGTCACCCGATGGACATGGGCCTGCGCTTCGTCGGACTGGACGATCGCAAGACCGAGACGCTGCGGCAGTACCTGCAGAAAGTGCAGCAGGCCGCCAGCGCCGCGGCCTAGCTCTCGAAGATCTTCATGCTCAGCGCTACTGCCAGCGGCCTTCTGAAAGAGACCTACGCGGTCACCGTTGGGCAACAGATTGGCAGCTACCGCATCGAGCGTCTGGTCGACGAAGGCGGTATGGGGGCTGTCTTCGAGGCGATCCATCCCGAGATCGGCCGTCGAGCCGCCGTCAAAGTCCTGCGCCGCACCTTCGCGCGCGACCCAGAGTTCGCTGCACGCTTCTTGAACGAGGCGCGCGCTGCCAACCTGGTCGGCCACCCAAACATCGTTGAAGTCTTCGAGTTTGGCCGCCTCTCCGACGAGACTCCATACATCATCATGGAGTTTCTGGCGGGGCGATCGCTGGCGGCACGGCTGCGGGAACAGCCGGCCCCCAGC
>JAYRFD010000190.1:0-1756 GCA_041908565.1 Polyangia bacterium
ACCGACGGAAGCCGCAAGTCGCTGAAGTTCCCGACGCTGGATGCGGCCGATGCGGCCAAGGCTCGGCTGCTTGGGCAGATTGCCGACACGCAGACGCGGACGATCGGCGATGCGCTCGACGAATACCGCGATGCGCTGGTGCATGAACGCGGCAACCTGCCGCAGACCGCCGCCGACACCCACCGGCGCCTGATGATGCTTTTGCCGACGAGCGCGGCGCTAAGGTCACTGACCGCCGAGCTTGCATCGGACTGCTATCGCCGGGCGGGTGAGCGCGCGAGTCGCACCGGTCGCAAGCAGAGTGCGGCAACGCTGGCCTTCGTGCTGAAAGCGGCGCGGCGCTTTGGCACGTTCTGTGTCGAGCGCGGCTACCTGTCGCAGAATCCCTTCGCCAAGCTGCGCGGCCCGTCGAAGATCGGAAGCGGCAAGGTGCAGCTGACGGCGGATGAAGCGCGGCGGTTCTTGGACTCGGCGCTGGCGCTGGCATCCCAGGGGCAGCGCGGCTCGGTGGCGGTCGCGCTGCAGCTTGCGCTGGGCCTGCGGTCGGGCGAGGTGCTGGCGCGTCGCGTCCGCGACCTTGACGAAGGCGCATCGGTGCTGCTGATTTCCGACGGCAAGACGCGAAATGCCCGCCGACGCCCCACCATCCCCGACTTTCTGCGCCCGCACCTGCGCGCACTCGCCGACGGAATGCCCGCCGACGCATACCTGTTCGGCACGCGCGACGACGACAAGCCCCGCCGGACCGTCTATCTGGTTCGTGAGGTCGAGCGCGTCTGCCGCCACGCCGCCGTCCCTGTCGTCTGTCCGCACAGCCTGCGCGGGCTGCACGCGACGCTGGCCCTGCGCCAAGGTGTCGCCAGCCAAGCCGTCGCCGCTGCACTCGGTCACGCCAGCTTCACCGTCACCGCCCGTCACTACGCCGACCCCACCCAGCTTCACAACACCCAAGTCGAAGCCGTCCTCAGCGCGCTGGCCGCCGCAACCAGTGGCTCTCTCGATTCGCTCGATCCAGCAAGCGCCGTCTCTCGCCTCGCCGAGACCCTCCGCAGCCAGCTTACCCCGCCACTCCTTCACGCCCTGATCACCCAGCTTCGCGGCGGCCCCACCAAGGCCTAAGCCGACTCCCGCTTGCTTGGTCGGTCTGCGGCCATCTGACAGGCGTTGCCTTTTGCCATCGCCCATTTCCTCCCGACCGCCCGCGAGCGCATGTTGGCGAGCGCATGTCCCCTGTCCGCGACCGCATGTCCGCTGCCTGCGACCGCATGTCCGCTGCCCGCGATCGCAAGTCCGCGATCGCAAGTCCGCAGTGTCCTATCGCCTCACCGCCTCGCATCCTGTCGGATCCCGTTCGGTCGCCCGCACGTGCGAGCTGATCCGGCAGTTGCGCCTCAGCGCCTTCCGTCCCGCTTGCACCGCATTCGCCCGCCCAGCTAGTGTCCCTCTCGGTCGGCCGCCGCCTTCTGTTCCCAGTAAGACATGGCCCCAGCGCAGCCGCGTGCAGCCACTCTTCCACCTCACCCCGATCCGCGCCAAAATGCAGGTGCCCCGTTGAGAATCACCCCCATTCCCGTAGTTCCCGCTCCGTTCCCGACCTCCTGCAACCCCGCGCCACTCCGACGGAATTCAGCACCCTGTTTGTACCGTCGGACGCTCTCCCTGGCCGGTTGGCCAGGGGCCCCCGCGGCTCCCGTGCATCTTTTTGTCCTCGCTCACTTTATTAACACGCTGCTAGTGGCGACCCGGCGGATTCAAG
>JAYRFD010000191.1:0-2258 GCA_041908565.1 Polyangia bacterium
GGTGGCGACAAGTCGGGCGGCGGACTGGCCAGATCTTTTGGACCAGCCAGGTCCTGCCCACCGTCGCTGTTCATCATGCCCGTGCCGGAACTTCCGCAGGCCGGCCACAGCGCGATGCAGAACAGACCGGCGCACGAAAAGGCGGCGATGCTACGCAAGGCAATCGAGCATCTAGGGGAGACCGTTCCTGGTCCCCCTCCTCCAGCAAAGCCGGAGGAGCCTCCCCCCCTCGCCGTCGTAAAGACTTCAAACCGTCCATTGGATGACGTCATGAACCTATGCTCCTCGTCGTCTTATGTTCCTAAGTTCCCAGGGTCCCACGGTCCTATGTTCCTACGCTCACACGATCCAAGCAGGGCTTCCCACGGTCCTATGTTCCCGCGGCGCAAGCAGGGCTTCACTTGTCGCGCGGGCTTGCACAGCCGCGCTGCAGCCCGCCGCGTTGGCTTACGACAGCGTGACAATCACCTTGTCTTCTTCGACGGTCTGGCCGGGGGCAGTGGTGTCGCGATTGGGGGCCGTCTCGCGGTCGGCGGGACGCGCCTCGCTGTCTGGCAGGATCGCGGTCACCAAGTCATGCAGCGGTGCTCCATCGCCAGCAGGGCGCCCCGCGCGATCGTCGCTGCGCCGCGCCTGTTCCAGCTGCGCGCGCACCCACTGCCCCAGGTCGCTGCACGTCACCAGCGGCAGATAGCGACGCAGCCGAGCGATCTCGCGCCGCAGCTCTTCCGTCGCTGGGTAGCGATCGGCGGGCTCGCGGGCCAGGCAGCGACGAATGATCACCGGCAGTTCGCCACCCAGCCCTTCCAGATCGGGCGCGGCCGCTTGGCGGATGCGTTCCATGGTGCCCAGGACCGAATCGGCGTCGTAGGGCCTGCGCCCCAGGCACAGCTCCATCAGCGTGATGCCCAGCGCGAACTGATCGCTGGCCGCGGTCAGGCGCTGGTTTTCAACCTGCTCGGGCGACATGTACGCGTACTTGCCTTTGCGCACGTTGCCGCGCGTGATCTCGGTCAGGTGCGTGGCCTTGGCGATGCCGAAGTCGGCCAGCTTCACTTCACCCGATCGACTGATCAGGATGTTTGATGGACTGATGTCGCGATGCACCAGGCCCAGCGGTCGCCCCGCGTCGTCACAGAAGCGGTGCACAAAGTCCAGCGCCACCGCGATCTCTTCCGCGATCAAAAGGGACAGCTCAACGGGTGGACACTTGATGCGTCGATCGGCGGGTTGGCCCGCTGCGGGGGCGGGACGAATCAGGCTGGCCAGGTCGGCCCCGTCGACGAAGTCCATGCGCACGTAGTACACGTCGCCGTCCAAGCCCAGGTCGTGCACCTGCACCAAGTTGCGGTGGATCAGGCGGGCCCCCAGGCGCGCCTCTTCGATCAGGATGCGTTCCAGATCACCGCGACCGCGCAGCTCGGGCAGCAGCAGCTTGATCGCGACCTTCTTTTCAAAGCCGCTGCCGCCATAGACCATCGCTTCGTGCACTTCGGCCATGCCGCCCTGACCGATGCGACGCAGAAGGCGGTATGGACCGACCTGCGACAGCGGCGAAAGGCTAGAGCCACGCTCGGACATTTTCTTCAGCTTACGCGAAGCTGGAAGGGGACTATGCAAAGCAATGTGCTGGGGTCATAGTTGCCCCATGTCGCACCTGCATCACAAAGCGCACGCGCCCAAGGTGGTCCGCGTGTTTGTGCTCACGGTCTCGGACACGCGCACCGAAGAGACCGACGAGGGCGGCAAGCTGGCGCGATCACTCGTTCAGCAGGCCGGTCACGCGGTCGCAGGATCGGCGATTGTGAAGGATGATCCGGCGGCCGTGCGGGCCTGCATCGCCGAGGTCGCCGGACGTGGCACCGGCGAGGGCGGGGCCGATGTGCTGATCTCAACCGGCGGCACCGGCATCTCGCGCCGCGACAGCACCTACGAAGCCATCAGCGAGCTATTCGCCAAGCGCCTGGACGGCTTTGGCGAGCTTTTTCGCATGCTGTCGTATGCCGAGGTCGGATCGGCCGCCATGCTTTCGCGCGCCGTGGCCGGGCTTCTGCGTGACAGTCACTTGGTGGTCTTTGCCCTGCCCGGCTCGCCGGCGGCAGTGCGCCTGGGCCTGGAAAAGCTGATCATTCCAGAGCTTGGCCACCTGCGTTTCGAGGCGCGTCGATGATCGAAGGCCGCCCCTTCGACTCTGTCGACACCGTCGCCCAGCCGGTGGGTGCGCCCAAGGCGGCGTTGCACCTGCCGGTGCTGGGCAA
>JAYRFD010000192.1:0-7051 GCA_041908565.1 Polyangia bacterium
CCTTCGCCCCCCCGCAAGCCCACCGCATCGCAGCGCAAGCCCACCGCGTCGCAGCGCAAGCCCACCGCATCGCAGCGCAAGCCCACCGCGTCGCAGCGCAAGCCGCCCGTCACTGCCCCCACCAGCCAGCGCGAGCCATCACCCAAGCGACCCCGATCGTCGACGCGCCGCGGCACCAAGACGCCCTAAGGCGACAGCCGCGCCGAAACGCGCAAACAGAACGGCCCGCGCCGCAACCTTCGGGGTCTGGCGTGCGCGAATCAGAGCCGAGGACTTCGAGAGGATTCGGAAGCGCGAGGCGGCTGGCTAGCCGCCCGTCTGGGCGAGGATGGTGAATTCGACGCGGCGGTTGTTGGCGCGGCCTTCGGGCGTGTCGTTGGTGTCGATCGGGCGCGTCAGGCCATAGCCCTGGGAATCCAGGCGCTGCACAGCCACGCCGCCCTTGGTCGAAAGCCACTGCATGACGCTGCGCGCGCGGCGGTTCGACAGGTCCAGGTTGTACTGCGCGTTGCCCTGGTTGTCGGTGTGCCCTTCGACACGCAGCTTCTGAATGGCCGGCGTGGCCTTCAGCGCATTGGCAACGGCCTGCAGCACCGCGAAGCTCTGGGGCAGGATGATGTCCTTGTCGGTGGCGAAGAACACCGGCTTTAGGATCACCAGCTTGCCGTCCTTGACCTCGACCAGCGATGGACAGCCGTTCTTCTTGGGATCCGGATGCGGCGCCCCCGCCTGATCCGGACAGGCGTCCTTCACATCGGGCACGGTGTCGCGGTCGCGGTCGCCCAGCGGACAGCCCTTGCGCGTCGGATCGGGGTTCATGCCGGCCGACTCGGTCGGGCAGGCGTCTTCGTGATCGAAGAAACCATCGCGATCGGTGTCGACGGCGGGACAGCCCAAGCGCGTCGGATCGGGGATCTGTCCCTGGTGGTTGTCCGGGCAGATGTCAGTTCGGTCGGGCACTCCGTCGCGGTCGCGATCGGCATCGGCGGCAGGCAGCGGGCAGCCACGGCGGGCCGGATCCGGTGACGAGCCCTGGTGCGTGTCGGGACAGACGTCCGCCTTGTCAGGCACGCCGTCCGCATCGCGGTCGGGCAAGGGTGGGCAGCCGTGCGTGCTGGGCTCGCCGGTGCGGATGCCTTTTTCATGCGGGCAGGCATCTTCCCTGTCGGCGATGCCATCGCCATCGCTGTCGACCGGCCCCTTGTTGCTGGGGGCATAGGCGACGCGAGCCAGCAAGCGGAAGTCCGGCGTGCCCGGCTGCCGCACAAAGCCGAAGCCCAGGGCCAAGCCGGTCTGGATCATGTTGGCGATGTTGTAGTGCCCGGCCAGAAGAAGCTCGACGCTGGTACCAAAGCGCGACCAGGCATCACGCCCGACCGCGGTCGTGGCGATCAATAGCTCGGGCCCGACGGCGAAGCGCTTTTCCTGGTTGAAGTACGAAGCGGCCAGGCCGACCTGAAGCTCCGTACCGACGCGGCCGGTCAGGCCGGTGGTGACACCGGGGATGCTGACGATGGCGCGGGCTTCCGGGCGAATCAGCAGGCCCAAGGTCGCCGACCACAGCAGCCGCTTCCACACACCGCCCAGGATCAGGCGCGGCATAAAGCGCGCCGACTGATCGCTGGCGGTGTCGGCGACGCTGGCGATCATGCCGCGCATCGGCAGCCAGAAGTTGATGCCGAAGCTCAGCGACAGCTTGTCGACGTAGGGCTGTCCCAGGCCGCGCCCGGTGATCCCAAAGCGCGGGTCGCCCACGGCAATCCCCTGGTCGACGTTGTCGGATCGCGTCACCCAGACCACCGGCAGCGAAGCGGTGACCAGCACGCGGTCCAGAAACGACGCCGCCACATCCAGGTGCGTGATTAGCTGGTGGCTGACGATGTCGCGCTGCTCGGTGAAGCCATCGCCCTTGAGCAAACCCAGGACAAAGGGCTTGTGCGCGTAGTTGAGCGTCAGCCCCGCCGCGTAGTACCGCCCCGCCCCTTCGTTGTACCAGGGGTGATCGACGGCAAACGACCACTCGCCAGCGGCCGTGGGCTCATAGCGGTTTAGCTGGAAGCCTTCGTTCTGAGCGCGAGCGCTGCCCAAAAACAGGGCGCACAGCGCGAAGGCGGCGCAGGCAAAAATCCCCGGTCGTCCCACTCGCTTGGTCACGCTTCGCACGGGCTGTGTCTCTGCTGGTCGGTGCATTAGCGGGTCTCCGTGGGGGCTGCGCTGGCCAGACGCGAACGACGGCGCAGCGAACGAGCGAGCAGGCCCAAGGCCACAAGCATCGCCGCCCCGCTCAGGCGGCTGGCCTGCGTGCGCTCGGCGGCCAGGGCACAGCTGATGCCACCGCCGGCCGAGCGATAGATGCCAAGCTCGACGCGAACGTTGGCCGTGTTGTCGCCCGGGTTGGGATCGGTCGACGCGTCCGAGCTAACGACGATCTTGGTCTCTAGCGTCGGGGTCGCCGATGCGTCCGCCCCGTTGGGGCCAAGCGGGCGCGGCTTGACGACGATGTCGACGGCCGGCGTCGTACCCGCGGGCGGAATCTTGTTCAGGTAACGACAGCTGACCGTGCGCTCGAGCAGCGTGCAGCGCCAGCCGGGTCCCGGGGTGACCGACTCGATCGCGCCGCCCTCGGGGATCGGATAGGTGAACACGGCGCCCGGTGGAGCCGTCGCCGGTCCCTTGTTGCTGACGCTGATGCCGTAGTGAACGCTGGTGTCGACGGTGGCCGGGTCCGGCGTGACCACGACCTTGACCGCCAGATCCGCTTCCGGCTTCGGGCAGCGGTTGGTAGCCAGGTCGCACTTGCGTCCGCCGCAGTCGGTATCGCTGCTGCAGCCGCAGCGGTCCTGGCCGACGATGCACTGGGCGCCGCCGTCGCGGGCCCCGCAGGCGCCGGGGTTTGTGGCCGTGCACTCAACGCAGGTCAGGCTG
Organism: Polyangia bacterium; assembly: GCA_041908565.1. GTDB lineage: Bacteria > Myxococcota_A > Polyangia > Palsa-1104 > JAEUJZ01 > JAEUJZ01. The sequence goes on from JAYRFD010000192.1 coordinate 2,926, forward strand.
TCTAGCTCGCAGACTTCCTTGCCACCGCTGGCGCCTTTGCAGTCCGCGTCCGACTTGCAGAAGTTGCCGCAGCGCGCGGGCATCATCGCCAAGTTGCAGGTCGGAGCGCCCGGGCCACAGTCCGCATTGCTGCGGCAGGGCGGGATGGTGACGATGGTGGGCGCGCCGGGGTTTGTGCCATTGCCCGACGGATAGCTGGCCGCCGGGGCCCCCGGTGTGGCGCTAGGCGTCGCCGTGGCCGTGGACTGCGTCGGCAGGTCGCCCGGCACGGCCGTGTCATCGATGCGCATCTGATAGGTGACCACGTTGGCGGGATCCTGCGGGCTGATGGTGCCGCCCTGGCCGGCCGTGGCCCCGTTGCCCAAGCGGATGGTCAGGGTGCGGGTCGCCGGCTCGTAGTCCACCTGATCGTCGCCCAGCGTGTCGGTCTTCTGCCCCAGGTTCGGGCCAGCGGTGACGCGCACCGATCCGGGGACATAGACCAGCCCATTGGGCAGCGTGTGCGTGATCACCGTGCCGACCGCGGTGTCGTCGCCGATGTTGCGAGTCGACGACGTGAATTCCAGGATGTCGCCGGGCCGCGCACTGGATCCCGGGGGATAGGTCAGCGTGGTCTCCAGAATCGGCTTCTTGCTGACGATCGACGTCGCCAAGACCCCCAGGTACACGACATCCGACGTGACGCGCAGGGCCAGGTTGGCCGAGGTCGCCCCCGGCGAGAGCATCGACGACACATCCACCACATCCATGTCGACACTGGCCATGCTGTTGGGCACGCCGCTTAGCTGCGGCAGGTCGCCAGCCACCGACACCGCCTGCCCCGCACGGCTGCGCGTGCTGTTGAAGAAGTTGTCGGCTGGGTTCTGCGCGTCCGACACGGTCATGCCATTCCACAGCAGGCTGTCGCCCGTCTTTTCCGAGTCACCTTCATAGGCCAGGACCGCCAAGGTGCCCGACGGCGTGCCCGATGGAGGAACGGCAAAGCCCGTGATTGGCTGCGGCACCTCGGCATCGGGACCCACGCGGGTCAGGCCGTCAAAGATCGTGATGTTGCGAACCGGCGCGGTGTCGTCGCGGTAGGTGGCCAGCAGGCTCCACGCGACCCAGGCCACGTCCTGGCCCAGATCGACCAGCGGCGACGTGGCGTAGCCGCGCACGCGATAGGCGCCGGGTCCGTACGTCTGGACGATGCGCGTAATGTCGGCCGAGGCCTGGAAGACCAGCGAGCTACCGCCGGCATCGCGCACGATGTCTTTCGGCTCGGCGGTGACGGTGATCTCTTTGAAGCCAGCGGCGCCCGGGCGGTCGATGACGACGGTCGGGCTGGGCATGTAGCCCTCGTTCAGCGACGAGCTCCAGTAGATGCGGGCGTAGGTCAGCTTGGCTTTGCTGGGGATCTGCAGCATCGCCGTGGTTCGCGCGTCGGCCGGCAGCGTGGCGGCATCGGCAGTGACTCGCCCATCGCTGGGCATGTCGGATCGCCAGAACAGATCGGGAGAGCTGTCTTCCGTCGAGCGCCCACAGGCCGAGCGGTCAATGCTGCCCAGCACCGGGTCGGGAGCCGCCGGCATGGTGCGGCAGTCAAAGCCGCCGCTGTTGCCCACGATCACCAGATCGCCGCGCAGGTCCGTCGAAAAGCGCAGCATCGGCGCCGCGTGCACGGGGCGACCCCAAAGCGCGGTAAGGACCGACAGCAAGGCCAGCCCACCCGTACCCACGGTACACAGCAGGCCGGCGCGCTGGGCACGGCGCTTCAGCGGCGGTTTCAAAGGGGCGTTCATCAGCAGTCTCCTGTGGTTTCAGCCAAGGGCGTGGCACCCACGCAAGTCCCCCGGCGAAGTCGGATGGGAAAGCAGGGACCATGGCAGGCCCCTGTTGATGCCGCATTCGTTGGGCCCAGCCCAAGGAGCTTCCCCCGCCTGTGGCGGGCGTCAACTCTGCAGAGCATCTGTCTATTTTCTTCGTCAGGCGGGCAATGTCACCAACTTCTTACCGCAGCCGGCCCGTCTGGCGGGCCCGTCTGTGGGTCCCCTTGGGCTGGGCCCCACGCCGCGCGCCCGTGGCCAGCAGACCAGGCCGGCTGCCCCGGGGGGCAACAAGGCCCCCCGGTCGGACCAACGGCTTGGCCGTCTGAGCAAGCGACTGGGTCCCGCGGAACAAACTTCTTTGTCCTGCGGGGCAAACTTCTTTGTCCCGCGAACAAGCGCGGTTGTCCCATGGATCAAGCGCGCTGGTTTGCCGAACAAACGCGGTTGTCCCATGGATCAAGCGCGCTGGTTTGCTGAACAAACGCGGTTGTCCCATGGATCAAGCGCGCTGGTTTGCCGAACAAACGCGGTTGTCCCATGGATCAGGTGCGCTGGTTTCACGAACAAACGCGGCTGTCCCATGGATCAAGCGCGCTGGCTTGCCGAACAAACACTCTGGTTCGCTGGGACCCGGGGACCTGCGCGCGGGGTCCAGGCGGTGGTGTCAGGGGGCAAGCGCAGCCGTTTCTGAGACGGGCGCACTGTAACTAATGAGAAGGATTGAAGAATTTTGCAAAAAACGCCGCAACTTGTGGGGGCGGCTGCCGATGACCTCCTGGCAGTCCAAAGTGACCGGCAATTCAACGGTGAATTCCGCTGGTTACGCAACCCAACCCAGGAGAATCGCATGCCAGGACCTATCCCCCGTAACGACTCCGAGCTCGCCCTTTGGCTGACCAACTACAGCAAGACGGTTGCCGTCGTTGGTCCCACCGTCGGCTTGGCAGACGCCGACGTCGACGCAGAACAGAAGCGCTGCGCTGAGGTGGTCGCCGCCATCCAGACAGACGATCAGAAGCAGAAGGACTGGCGCGCGGCCGCCAAGGCCACGCAGCAGCTAAAACGAAAGGAGATCCCCGCGATGCGCGCCACGCTGGCCCGCATGAAGGCCCATGCCGGCTGGACCCCCGCAGTGGCGCAGAGCCTGGGCGCCGTCTCGAACACGGCCACAAGCGGCCCACTTGAAGCCTACAAGCCCGTGATTCGCGCCCAGACGCAGGCCGGTCGCGTCGAGATCAAGTTCACGCGCCGGCCGGTGGACGGCGTCAACGTGTACAGCCGCAAGAGGGGCGAGGCCGCGTGGCGCTTGCTGGGGCGCTTCCTGCATTCCCCCTGTGTCGACCCAGTCCCGGCCCCCACCGGCGTGCCCGAGGTCCGCGAGTACCGCGTCGTCGGCGTCGTGAAGGATCGCGAGATCGGCCAGCCCAGCGATGTCGTCGTCGTGACCATGGGCGAATAGACCACTTCGCCAAGCCCCAGCGCCCCGCCCCTTCGCCTCTCCCCCATCTTCTCCGCCGCCCCTTCGTCTCCCCTTCGTCTTCGTTGCCCTCCCCTGCGCCTCTGGCCTAGCAGCCCCGCTCACGCAGTCAGCTAGACATTTCGCGGGCGTCTTGACTATGGTGGCCGCCCCCGCCCGCGCGTCGCGGGTGGACTGATTTGGAGGTCTTCCGTCCCATGGCCGCGATATCTCGTCGACTGCTGTTCCAATCCAGGCGTCCCTTTGTTTTCTGTTCTGCGCTGTTGGCCGGGGCGTTTGCTACGTCCTGCAACCATGCGCCCCCCGCTCCTGCTGCGTCAGAAGCGACGCCAGCTGGCGCCGCAGCGACAGTCGGTGCAGATGGCAAGGCGGCGTCACCAGCGCTGCGGGCCGCTTACATTTCGGCGGTACAGGCCGACGCCGGGGCAGAGTTCCGCATCCACAGTCGAGGAGCCGATCTTCAGTCAGAAAACAGCGTGCAGCGACTGCGCGCAGTGGCCGGGGCCGGGCGATCCGGACTGCATGTTGAACAGGCCGGCGCCAGCCCAAGCCGGGGCGATGGTCAGCGGACGCTGGATCTGGCGCTGTCAGCCTATGGCTGCGAAGGCGCGCTTGCTGCCGTCGCCACAGTGGCTCCCACGGCCCAGAACAATCGCATCGAGTTTGTGCGCCCCGGCCTGGCGGAGTGGTATCTCAACGGCCCGCTGGGCATTGAGCAGGGCTTTACGCTCGCGCGGCGGCCGGACTGCGCAGCCAGCGGCGCGGATCTGCAGCTAGCGGTCAGCCTGGGCGATGGCGTGTCCGCCAGCCTGCACGGGGACGGTCAGGCAGCCAGCAGCTA
>JAYRFD010000193.1:0-4087 GCA_041908565.1 Polyangia bacterium
AATCTATCACATCAAGCACAGCAAGAACCGACGCATCGACAGACCGCGCAGCGGGCCACAGAACAGACCGCGCAGCGGGCCACAGAACAGACCGCAGGACAGGCGACGTATCAGCATCCCATCGACCGCGCATCCATCGGGCATGCGTTCGCCCAATCAGTCCCTATATGACGGACGCAAGACAGGGGCGGAACCGAGCAGCCGCTGCGTGGTTCCATCGCGCACGATTTCGGCATAGGCTGCGCGCACAAGCTGTCCCATTGATGTCTTCTCTGCTTAAGACTCCCTTGCCGCGCCTGTTCCTGCACGACGTCCCGCTGCACGTCGGAAGCCCGGTGCCGCTTTGCGGCGCTGATCATCACTATCTGACGCGTGTGCTGCGGCTTGGGCCGGGCGATCATGTGCTGCTGCTCGACGGGCGGGGCCAGGTGGCCGATGCGCAGATCACGGCCGTCAATGCGCAGGTCGTGCAGCTTCAGCCGCAGCGGATCGAAGCGGCGCCCGCCGCAGCCCCCCTGCCCGCGCTGCACCTTTTGGTCGGCATCTTGAAAGGGGAACGGCACGACTGGGTGATTGAAAAAGCGACCGAGCTGGGCGCCGCCCGCATCCTAAGCCTGGCCTGCGCCCGCAGTATTCCGTCGCTGTCCGGCGATCGCGGCGACCGCCGACAGGCCCGCTGGGCGCGCGTAGCCCTGGCAGCCGCGCAGCAGTGTCGGCGATCGGTGGTGCCGCAGATCAGCCCGCCGCTTGCCTTTGCTGACGCGCTTTCAGACTGCGCCGAGGGTCCACGCCTGCTGTTTTCCGAAGGCTCGGCCCCGCCGCTGCGCAGGGTGTTGCCAGCCGATGCGGATCTGGCCACGCAAACCGCAGAGTCTGCAGAGACCGAACCAGCGCGGCCTGTGGTCTCGCTGCTGATCGGCCCGGAAGGCGGACTGACCGACGAAGAACAGGCACAAGCGGTGCAGGCTGGATTTCGCCCCTGCAGCCTGGGCCCGACGATCTTGCGGGCCGAGACCGCCGCGATCGCAGCGCTGGCCGCTACGGCTTCGCTGCTGCAGCGATAGCGGACCGGCCTCGTGCGGCCATGTCCGCGATGGTGGCGCCGTAGTCGCGCGATCCAAAGACCCCCGATCCCGAGATCAGCCAGCGCGCCCCCGCCGATACCACGTCGACGCAGTTGTCGATGGTGATGCCGCCGTCGATGGCCACCGCGACACGCTGCGTCAGGCCCTGGCGTTCGATCATCGCCGTCAGCTCTTGCAGCTTGCGCAGCGACGATCCAATGAACTTCTGACCGCCAAAGCCGGGGTTGACGCTCATTACCAACACGGCGCGCACATCGGCCAAGACGTACTCCAGCGCGCTGACCGGGGTCGACGGATTGATCGCGATGGCCGGCTGCGCGCCGGCCTGACGGATTTGCTGCAGGGCGCGGTGCAGGTGAATGCAGGCTTCGGGGTGGATGTACAAAAGGTCGGCCCCCGCTTCGACGTAGGCGTCGATCCAGCGCTCGGGCTCGGTGATCATCAGGTGCACATCCAGCGGCTTGCTGGTGGCACGGCGCACAGCCTTTATGATCGGCGGCCCCATGGTCAGGTTGGGCACGAAGTGACCGTCCATCACATCGACGTGAATCAGATCGGCGCCACCGCGGCTGATGGCTTCGACCTCGGCCGCCAAGCGTCCAAAGTCCGCCGACAGAATCGACGGCGCGATGCGGACCTGACTGGGATCCCACAAGCGGGCTGACAGCCTCGCCACCAGCGGATCGCTGGTCTCGTTCGATCGGTGCATAGCTGGCGATCTGAACGCAGACCGCGCACAGACACAAGCACCGACTTCGTGCGGCGCATGGCAGCGGACCAACCAACGCCGCTTTCCCGGTTTTTCTGGGCCAGGTCGGCGGGCGGAAATGATATGAAGTCCGCCACCATGCACCGTCGAGCCCGCCTGCGCCGATCTCTGCGATGGCTTGTGCTGTGGGTGCTGCTTTTGGGCTGGGGGATGGCACGCGATGCGCGGGCCGGAGATCCACAGCTTCGCTGGCACAGCATCGAAACCCAGCACTTTCGCATCACCTATCACGACCCGCTGGGGGCGGTGGCGCAGCGCTTGGCCGGCATCGCTGAGCGGGCCCATGCGCGGCTGGCTCCCGTCTTGGCGCACAGCCCGCGCTTTCGCACGGAAGTCCTTCTGACCGATGACACCGACTTCAGCAATGGGTCGGCCACCGCGCTGCCGTTTCCGACGGTGCGCCTGTACCTGACGGCGCCCGACAGCCGATCCGAACTAAACGACTTTGATGACTGGCTGTCCGCGCTGTTCATCCACGAGTACACGCACATCCTGCACCTGGACACCATCAACGGTCTGCCCAAGTGGCTGAACTGGATCGCGGGCTTTGGCGTCAACACGCTGTACGCGCCGAACCAAGTCCAGCCGCGCTGGTTCATCGAAGGCCTGGCCGTTTTTGAAGAAACGGAACGAACGTCGGCCGGTCGCCTGCGTAGCTCGCTTTTCGACATGTACCTGCGCGCGCACACGCTGGAAGGCAAGTTCCTGCGACTGGATCAGGTAAGCAATCAGACGCGTCTGTTCCCGCGCGGCAACGTGCCGTACCTGTATGGCTCGGCTTTTTTGCAGTACATCGCGGGGCAATATGGTCAAGAAGTCTTGACGAAAGTTTCGCAACGCTACGGTGGCTGCTATTCGCCCGACTGTTGGCTGCCCTGGGGCATGAGCCGCGTGCTGCGCCGCCTGACCAAAGCGACGTACGGCGAGCTGTATCAAGGCTTTCAAAAGGACCTGGAACAGCGCTACCGTCGGCAGCGGGACGAGATCCTGTCGTCGCCGCTGGGCTCGCAGCGGCCGCAGCCGCTTTCACAGTGGAAGGTCGATGTCGATCGACCGCAGTTCGAACCCGATGGGCGACACCTGCTGTGGCTGGAAAACGATCCGTATCGCCGGCCCGGCTTGGTGCGCCACGACGTGCAGACCGGCCGCAGCCAGGTCGAGCTTTTGGTCGACGGAGCCAGCGGTCTTTCGCTGTCGCGCGATGGATCGATGGCGGTGTTCGCTCGCCTTGGTTTTTTTCGTCAGAACTTTTCGTTCCGCGATCTGGTCCTGTACGACCGCGCGCGGCGCAAGATGCTGCCGCTTTCATCGGGCCTTCGGGTCGCCAATCCAGACATCTCGCCCGACGGAAAGTTCGCCTGTTTTGAAGTGAACGCGATGGGCACGCGGCGCTTGGGCATCATGCCCCTGCCCGCCGAACACGGCAGCGAAGTCGGTCGCCTGGACGATGACATCAACCCGCGCGCCGTCGCTGTGCCGGAAGTCTGGCGAGCCCGCGCGGCCGCCCCGGTGCGCTTTCCGCTTTCGCAGCGTGAGTTCTCGCAGGTCTACACGCCGGTGTTCTCTCCCGACGGGCAGCACATCGCGTTTTCGTACTGGCAGCAGGGCGGTTACCGCGACATCGTGATCTTGGATCTGCGCACGGGTCAGCTACACCCCATCACCCACGACCGCGCCCTGGATCTGGAGCCCCGCTATTCAGCCGACGGCGCCTACCTGTACTTCGTGTCCGATCGCAGCGGCGTGTTCAATGTCTATGCGCACCACTTGGCCACCGATACCACCTGGCAGGTCAGCAGTGTGGTGCATGGATCGTTTGCTCCCGCTCCGTCGCCCAAGGGGGACTGGCTGGCCACGGTCGGCTTCGTCGCTGAAGGCTATCGAATCGAAGCCCTGCCCTTGAATGCGGCGCGCTTCATCCTGGCCCCATCCGGCATTCGCGAGCGACCGCCGGCCGAAGATCCACCCGCGGTCGCAGCGACGCCGGAAAAGCAGCTTCCTGTGAAGCCCTACAACCCGGCGCGCACCTTCTTTCGCACGCCGCTGTCGCTTCTGGCCTTTGATCTGCCGATCTCGGCCCCGGGTCCGTACGGGCAGACCTTCGGCTTCCGCTTGGCGACAGAAGATCTGGTCGGCAACCACAGCCTGTCTTTGGGCCTGTCGATCCAAAGCCAGCGCGCGGATGCCACCGGCGTGTTCGCTCGCTACACCTACGGTCGTCTGTGAGATCGGA
>JAYRFD010000194.1:0-18098 GCA_041908565.1 Polyangia bacterium
GGCATTGCGTGGAAGGCCCGGAACAGGAAGTTCGAGCCGTCGACCAAGTACAGGCTGGGCATGGCCGCAATCTACCGCGAAAAATGCAGGTGCAGCCGACTTAGTCGTTGACATCGCGAGCCGGGCATAGAAAATGCCTGGACTCGACGCGTTTTCCAGCCACGTATCCGCTGTCAAACCGTTGATTTGCAGCAAGACCCCATCGTCCAGCCGGCCTAGGACACCAGCCTTTCACGTTGGTGACACGGGTTCAAATCCCGTTGGGGTCGCCAAACCCTCGTCAATGACGAGGGTTTTTTGTTTTGCGTGGGTCTGCGGCTCGCGCGTTAGCGGCGACGCAGGTCTGCGACGAAGTGGGCGCTCTGCGGTTCCATGAAGCCCTTTAGCGTGACGGCTTCGCTGGCGCTGATCTGCAAGTCGTCGCCCACGGCAGCGCGGGCCGCGTCGGAGATCAGAATCTCTTCCGCACCGGCCCGGCTACCCAAGCGCGATGCCAGGTTCACGACCGATCCCACGGGCGTGCGTTCGCGTCGCAAGTCCGAGCCGATCTCGCCCAGCAAGACCTTGCCAAAGCTGATGCCGATGCCGATGTGGACGGGGCACTGAAAGACGGCATCGCGGTTCAGCTGCTCGACGGCAGAACGGACGGCCAGGGCGGCCAGTACGGCCCGCCGGGCCGCGCCTTCGCCGAAGAACAGGGCCAGGACGGCGTCGCCCATGAACTTGTCGATGACGCCCCCGTGCTGTTCGACGATCTCGGCTTGGCGGCTTAGGTAGTGATTGAGCATCTGCACGATCTTTTCGTCTGCGGTCTCTGCCGACAGCGCCGTGTAGCCGCGGATGTCAGAAAAAAAGACGGCGCCTTCCTGACGCTCGGTCTGGGTCAAGTAGCCGCGCTTGGCCCGTCGAGCAATCGCTTCGATGGTGTGCTTCGGCAGGTACTTGAGCATCTGGTAGCGCTCGGCCAGCGTCGCCGCCATGTGGTTGATCTGCCGCGCCATCAGGCCCAGTTCATCGTCGCGATCCAGATCGATGCGGTGATCGAAGTTCTGCTTTTCGACCTGTTGAATCCCCAGGCGAATCTTGCGCAACGCGCGTCCCACGCTGTGCGCCAGCGCGAAGCTGACGGCCGCCACCAAGGCCAGTCCGATCAGCGAAACCAGCACCAGCGTGCGGGCCTTCTTCTTCACCGATCCCAGAAAGTCATCGATGGTGTAGTCGACTTCCAAGATGCCGGCGAGCTGACCCTGTCGATCGAAGATCGGCGCGTAGGCCGACACCCAGCTGCCGTGCGCATCGCGGTACAGGCGCGTGTGCATCGCCACGCGCTGCTGCTGCACGGCCGTCACCACCGCGATGTTTTCGGGGACGACATGATAGGCATCCCCGACGAAGGGCCGATCGTGCAGCATGACCGCGAAGCGAAGGTCTTTGTCACTGCCGGGCTGAAATGTGTAGATCTGATCGAAGCGCAGATAGTTGGCGGCGCGCACCTGTTCCAAGTAGTCGCGGATGCGCTTGAATTCCGGGCTTTGCACGTCGGCGTTGCTGCGGATTTGACGGTGTGCGTCGCCATCGATCGACAAGGCGGCGGTGGCGGCGATGCGATCCAGGGCCAGGCCGAAGCGCTCCTCTTCGGCTTCATACTCCAGGCGGTAGCTGACCAGCGCGAAGTAGGCGATGGTCAGCGCCACCGACAGCACACCCAGCCCCACGATCTGGGCAAACAAGCTGGGCCGTAGGCGTAGCCTGCGTCGCTGCGGAGAGGCCATTACTGCCCAGTATCCGCGGGAAGCCCTGCGTTACGCAATGCGCGCCAAAAAACGGCGCGGGGCGGGATCGACGCAGCTTACGATCGCGAAACGATGCGAGCTTCGCCAAGCAGCAGCGCGAGCGCGTCGCTGGCCTGGGTGACGCGCGCGGCGTCTTTGCCTTCAAGCGTCAGACGCACGCGGTGGCTGTCGGCGGCTGGTTCAAGCCGCGGGTAGCTGCCCAGGGCCACGTCGGGATAGGTGGTGGCGATGTGATCCAGGAAGCTCGCCACTTCCCCCTCTTCGCTGCGAATCAAGATCTGCCGCAGCGTGAAGGGCGACTCGCGAAAGCGCTCGCGAATGGCCAGAAACTTGCGCCGAAAGATCTCGGGGATGCCGGGCAGGATGTAAACGTTGCGCACGCACAGCACCGGCCACTTCAGATCGGACCCGGCAAGAAGCTGCGTTCCCTCGGGAACATCGGCCATGCGCAGGTTGCGGTTCAGAAGCTCGCGGCGGGCTGCATCTGGGCTTTGCCCCGTGCTGTCAGGGCCGCTTTCTAACGACGCCGGCAGGGGCAAGCTCTGGTAGTAGGCGGTCAGCAGAGCGGCAAGCTCTGGGTGGCGATGGATGGCGACACCGAACGCCTGTGCCACGCCGGCTACCGTGACATCGTCGTGGGTTGGGCCCACTCCGCCGGACGTAAACACCGCATCGTAGCGGGCGGCGAAGCGAGCCACCGTTTCTGCGATGCCGGCGGTCTGATCGGCAATCACAGCGATCTCGCCCAGACGCATGCCCAGCGAACGCAGCTCGCTGATCAGAAAGGGGGTGTTGGTGTCGACAACTTTGCCGGAGAGGATCTCGTCCCCAATGACAATGAGCCCCGCGGTGGCCATGCGCGGAGGATATCAGCCGCGCCGTCCGCCGGGAAAACTTCCGCTGGTGCTGCCGGGACCCGAGACGGGGCTGAAGTTGCCGCTGCTGCTGGCCTGCGTGCTGCTGCCGATGCTGCCGAGCTCGGCTTCAAACGGCTTCAGTCGCTTGCGCAGATCGGCCAGGCGTCGCAAGAGCTCTAAGTTCTCGCTGCGGAAGTCGGCCAAGAACTTGCGTTCCCGTCGACGGGCCAGCTGGGCCGAGAACAGCTCTGGCAGGCGGTCGGCAAGCTGCTTCGCTTCATAGAATTCGGGCAAAAGCGGCATCAGCTTGCCGCTGTCCGATCGGCTGTCGACGCGCTCGACCTGACCGGGGCGTCGCCCGACGGGGGGCGACCACAGCAGATACATGCCCTCGGGCGCTTGCTGCGACAGGTTGCGGACCAGCATGCGCCCCGGCAGATCCGGCAGCGCGTCCTTGATCAGCGCCATGTCGAACGTGCGTCCAGACGTGACATCCAGCGCCGAGCCACCGCTGGTCACCGTCGTCAGCACGTAGCTTTTGGGCAAGATCGTCGACAGCGAACGCGAAAGCCAGCCGTCCTCTTCCACGATCAACACCTGCGCGATCTCGTCTGGGGCGGGCGCGCTGGGGGGCGGCTGCGAGGGGGGACCGGCGCTCTTGTTGCCTGCCGGTGGCTGTGGCGGCTTGCTGTTTCCCGTCGGCGGCGGTGGCGGCGTGGCGGGACGCTGGCTGAGCTGCCAGCGCAGCTCACCGATGCGACGGGCCGAATCGGTGAGCTTCATGAACAGCTCTTCGTTCATGCGCGCCGAATCGCCGAGCAGGACTTGCCGTTCCAGCTTGCCCTGCGCTTGCGTGCGCAGAGACAAGACGCGCGGTGCGATGTAGCTCAGCTGATCGCGATCTTTGACGACGACGTCGCAGGCCCCTTGGCGGATCGCGATCAGTGCGCGTTCAAAGCTGGCTTGCGCGATCAGCGCAATGACCTCGGTCAGCGGCTGCTGCCGTCGCAGGCTGGCGATGAAGGACAGAGCGGCCGTCTGTTCCAGCGTGTCCAGATCCACGATGGCGGCGGCGAACGTGTTGCGCCCCACCGCACCGCGGGCCGATTCCAAGTCGCCCACCAAGATCGAGCTGACATCTACATCGTGCAGGCGAGCGCGCAGGTCGGCTTGCAGGCGCTGATCGGCGGCGGCAATGAGCACCAGATCCACAGACGTCACTGAAGTCCCTGCCGCAGACTGCATTTAGTTAGATGTATCACGTTCCGGCGGGGACAAGGCGCTCAGATCGCGAGCTTCTTGGCGATCTCGGCCAGCCCTTCGCTGTTGTGGATGTGGGCCAGCTGGCTCAGCAGGTAGTCTTTGACTTCAGCTTCCAGCGTCGACAGCTCACTGGTGAGGCCCAGTGCGTCGGCGTAGGTGCGCACCAGCGTGCTTTCTTGTTCGCTGACCTTGCCGTCGGCAAACGCCATCAGCAGGGCGGTCTTTAGGAACACGCGGCGCAGCGGGGTGTTGTCGAGCGCAGCGGCCAGCTCTTCACCTGTGATGGCAGCGCTGCGCTCTAGCGAGGCAAGCGCATGGAAGCTACCGCCGGTGTCGGCCCAGAATGAGCCAACTAGAGCTGCTTCACGCTCGTGCAGGCCATCCGAATGCGCGATGGCAAACAGGCCACGAGCGATCGCTTCGGCGTGGTTTTTCTCGACGTTGATTTCAGAAAAGAAGTTCATCGCAGGCTCCTTCGTTGTGCGCGCTGGATTGGTTTTGCGGGTGTCATTATCGCCTAGAACCGACCGTCACTTTCAGTAGCTGCAAGCGCTGCTGCAGGTCTGCGATCGGCAGGTCGGCATACTTGGCGGGCAGCATGCGGCGGTTGCTGGCTTCGAAGACGGCCAGAAGCTCCATCAGCTCCAGCATCTCGATGTCGCGCGACGGCAGATAGTCTCGCACGGCGCGCGTCAGATCGTCGGGGTTGACGGCGGCCTGTTCGGCGCGCTGGCTGGCGTAGTCGCTGCTCAGCAAGACGACGGCTTCGATGTCGGCGTTCGACATGCCGACGATCGGTTCCAGGATCGATCGATGCTCGGGGAAGTGCAGCTCGCTGTGCACCTTGTTCTTGCGCAGCTGGGCCAGAAGGATCGTCTCGACCTCTGCCGGGGTCTGCGGATAGAAGAACGGGATCTTGCGATCCAAGCGGCCCGCGCGCTTCAGGTCGATGTCGACCTTGTCGGGACGGTTGGTCATCAGCACAAAGAGCACGCGGCCGCGGTTGGCGGTGTCTGACATGAACTCTTTGATGCGGGCGATGACGCGGCTGTTGGTGCCGCCATCTTCGTCGCCCTGGTTGCCGAATGCGCGATCGCATTCGTCGATGATGACCATGACCTGGCCGATGGCCTGCACGACTTGCAGGATGCGTTCAAGGTTGCCTTCGGTGGCGCCGACCCACTTGCTGCGGAAGTTCTTGAACTTGATCGCAGTCAGGCCAGATTCCTTGGCAAAGGCCTCGGCGACAAAGGTCTTGCCGGTGCCCATCGGGCCAGTGAACAGAAGGCCCATCGGGACGCGGTTGCGACGGCCTTCGCGGATGTTCTTGGCGATCTGGGCGAGGTCTTTCTTCACTTCGTCCATGCCGCCGACGACTTCGAAGCCATGCTTGGGTTCGACGAATTCGATCAGGCTGTAGCACTCGCGCTCGATAATCTCGCGCTTGCGAGCTGCGATCAGACGCAGCACTTCGCGGCGCGCATCGCCGTCGGTGGTTGGCGTCGAAGGACCTTCCGGTGCGATCAAACGACGGATCTCGCTCTTGGGCATGCCACGCGTGATCTGCGCCAGCTTGCCAGCGCGCTCAAGGGCCGCGGGGCCGCCTCCCAGAAGCTCGGTGATGTACTTGGTGCGCTCGGCTTCATCGTCGGTGCCAGGATCGCTGGGAGCCAAGATGCCCTTGACCTGGATCGACTTTAGGCCCGCCGTGACCTCGGTCATGATCTCGACTTCATCCGCCGGCATGTCAGGGCGAATGTGGCGCAGCAGCGCGGCGCGTTCCGCATTGCCGGGGATTGGCACCTGCACCGTCGCCACGCGCGGGTTGGCGACCAGCTTGGGATGCAGCTCGGACATGTTTTCGACCAGCAGGAAGATCACGCTGTCGTTCTTGTCGATCGCCGGCAGAGTCGACCAGCGCTGCAGCGTCACCACCGTCGCGCGATCGTCCACCGTTGAAAAGCTGGTCTCGCCAGCCGGGGCCACGGTGTCAGCGTATTCGATCACCACCGCGACGCCGTTCTGCGTCAGAAGCAGGCGTTCCAAAAGCGGCAACACCTTGGCCGGTTCTTTGGCCAGCAGCAGATCTTCGAAGCCGCTTGGGATCTTGCCGCGCATGAACTTCACGCCGGTCGAGACGTTGTACAGAGCGACCAGGCTCTTTTTTTCCAAAAGGACTTTGTACAGAAACTCCGGGCAGGACAGCAGGCGTTCATCGCTGCTGCGCTTGTCGTTGCTGCCGTCGGGGTCATCCAGGATCAGATCGTGGACATTGCCGTGCAGAACGAACTGCGAAGACTCGCCGCGCAGATAGCGCCGACGGATTTCATCGGCCCAGGTTGGCAGACGGCTGGTTCGGGCGAGAGGCATGGTGCTCATGAGCCGGTTCTCCACTTCAAAAAGAAAATCAGCAGGCGCGGCCTGCCGGTCTACATCAACGGCTTTGCGTCTGGCCGAGTCCGGCGAAGACGCTGTCGGTTTCCTTGGCCGCTTCGCGCACGGCGGCCACGCCTTCGCGCAGGTTGTCCAGGCGATCCCCTAGCTGCTGCGCTTCGTTCATCGACACGATCTCATCGGCCAGCAGGCTGAAGGTGTTTTCGATCAGGTCCATTTGTCCGCGCGCGGTCTGCAGGCTGCGGCGCAGTTCTTTGTATCGATCCTTGCGCTGCAGCAGCACCGACAGATTCTTCTGCGCGACGGTGCGGCGTTCGTCGCCGACCGGCAGCTTTTCGACCTGTAGCTGGTATCGGCGGATGTCGGCTTCGATCTCTTCCAGCTTGAAGGTATCCAAGTAGCGGTCGTAGCGAGCGCACAGCGTCGCCAGTTCCAAGAAGTCATCGACAACTTCATCCAGCTTTCCGAAGTCGGCCGACAGCAGATCGACCGAAAAGCTGGGGTTGTCCTGGGCCAGCTTCTGGATCTTGATCTGCGTGTCGCGCAGCGTCAGCGAACGGACCTTTTCGGCATCGGGCAGCGCAGCAAACTTGGCGGCTTGACGCTTCTTGTGTGCAGCGACTTGTTCGGATTCCCAGATCTTGTCCCAGACCGATCGTCGCAAGATCTTCGAGTCGGGAGCAAACAGCATCCACAGCGCTTCGCCGGCTGCCGCCACCACGCCAAGCCACCACTGTCCCGTCGCTGCGGCCGCAACCCCGGCCCCGGCGAGCAGCGACAGATTGTACGGATTGATGAACGCGTAGCGGTAATACGGCGGGGTCTCTTTCGCCAACTTGCCGGCCGGGCCCGCACTGCGTCGCGCCAAGCTGTTTATCAGACTGCTGTCTTTCAGATCCGCCATCGTGCGCCTCTACTTCCCCGTCGCTGCGGCGCTTGCTGATGCGCGCTCGGCGGGCGGCGCTGCGTCCTTGCTTTGGGCCGGTGCATACAGAAGCTGCAGCAGGCTTTCTTCCGCTTGGCGAAAGACCGGGCTCGCCTTTAAGGCCAGGGATCGATCTTCAAACGACGGGATGTCGATGCGGTGCAGGATGCGCGCGGGTCTTCGCGACAGCACATAGACCGTGTCCGCCAGATAGACGGCTTCCGACACATCGTGGGTGACAAACAGGATCGTGTTGTCTTCGCGGTGCGAGATGTCGATGAGCATGCCCTGCATCTCCCAGCGCGTCTGTGGATCGAGCGCGCCAAACGGCTCGTCCATCAGCAACAGCGCCGGTCGATTGATCAGCGTGCGAGCGATCGCAACGCGCTGCTTCATGCCGCCCGAGAGCTCTTTGGGATACGAGCGCGCAAACTGCAACAGGCCCACACGTTCCAAGATCTTGTGCGCCTGTTCGCGGCGCTCGGCAGCCGGCACGCCACGCAGGCGCAGGCCGTATTCGACGTTTTCCTGCACGGTCAGCCAGCCGAAGGACGTGTACTGCTGAAAGACCATGCCGCGATCGGCGCCTGGTCCGTCGACAGCGTGGCCTTCGATCAGCACATCACCACGCGTCGGTGGCAAAAGGCCCGCCACCGTCTTTAGGATGGTCGACTTGCCGCAGCCGGAAGGACCCAGAAACACGATGATTTCGCCCTTGCCGGGCTTGTCGGGACTGTCGAACGAAACGCCGCGCACGGCTTCCACATCGTCGCCGCCGCGACCGCGATAGGTGACGTGCAGATCCTTGACCTGCAGCTTGAGCGTGCGGTTGGACGGGGCCGTGCCACCAGGCGCCGCCGTGGTGCTGGATGTCGCGGGACTGCTGGACGTCGCGGGGCTGCTGGACGTCGCGGGGCTGCTGGACGTCGCGGGGCTGCTGGACGTCGCGGGGCTGCTGGGCATGGAGTCCTTTGGATCAGCCATGGCTGCCCTCTCGCCACGGGAAGAGCAGGCGCGACAGCGTGCGCAGCAAGGCATCGGTGGCCAGGCCGATGATGCCGATGATGATGACGCCCGCGAACATCTCGGCCGTCTTTAGGCGATCGCCGGCCAGCTTGATCAGGTACCCCAAGCCGCGCGTCGTGTTCACGAACTCCGCCAAGATCACATAGGTCCAGGCGATGGCGTTCATCACGCGGAACGAATCAAACACATCGGGCAACGCCGCCGGCACCAGCACAGACAGGATGACCTGCGTGCGGCTGGCGCCCAGCGTGCGCGCGGTCTGCACAAGCTCTTCGGGCACGGCTCGGATCGCGCTGACCACGACGGGCAGCAGGTAGACAAACACGCCCAAAAACAAGAACGCGATCTTCTGCTTTTCACCGATGCCGAACCACAGGATGGTCAGCGGAATGAAGGCCGAGATCGGCATGTAACGCAGCGGTGCCATCAGCGGCTCGACCGTGCGGTTGATGGGCTCGTACGATCCCATCAAGATGCCCAGCGGCAAGGCCACTGCAGCGGCCAGCATGAACGACAGCACGATGCGCATGGTGGATACGATCGCGGCATCGAACAGCACGCGCTCGCCAGTGAACAGGTCGCGGATCAGCACGCGCAGGACTTCCAGCGGCGACGGAAGAAACAGTGCGCCAATCACTGGATTGGGACCGCTGGTCAGCGCCAACCACAGGCCCAGCAGGATCAGCGGAGTCGAAAGTCCCAGCCAAAGTTGATAGCTCGATGGAAGCGGTTTGCGCAGAGACCAGATCGGCTCGCGCGAGCGCAGCGGCGCCGATGCGCGGGACGATTTTTCTGCTGGTTGCCCTTCTGCCATGCGTGTCCTTGCTCTGCTTCCCCGATTCGATTCGACGATGCATGCGCCCTGCGACGTGGCCCCAACATCTGCCGTGGCCAGCGTCGCGCGGTGCGCCTTGCGGACTACTGCACGTTCAAGATGACCTTGATGTCGGTGCGGCGGTTCTGCTGCCGACCGGCTTCCGTCGCATTCGGCGCCACCGGGTTTTCCGAGCCGTGGCCGATGGTCTGGAAGCGCTTCTCATCGATCTTGAAGTTCTTGATCAGGTAGTCCTTCACCGAATCGGCGCGGCGCTGCGATAGCGTGCGGTTGGCACTGCGCGAGCCCGTCGCATCGGTATTGCCTTCGATGCGCAGATAGGTGTTGCCAAACGCGATCATGGTCTCGCCAAGCTGGTCGAGAACGAAGTGCGACCCATTCATGATCTCGTCGCTGCCCGGCGTGAAGTAGATGCTCAGCGACTTGTTGACGATGGCGCGCTCTTTGGCGGGATCGACCTTCTTTTTCGGATCGAACTTGAACTCTTCGACGACCTTCTGGCCGGGGTAGGCATCGGCCAAGGCCGCGACAAAGCGCGTATCCACGAAGTCCTTGGCGTCGACAACTTTGCTGATCACGCCCTGCTTGCGCCAGACGATGAACGCGGTGTTGAACAGGATGTCGAACTGCGAACGATTGCCGTCCAAGCCGAAGAACAGCGCGTTGTCCGCAAAGGCCGTCAGCTTCAGACCCGACAGCATGCCCGACACATCGTCTTCGCTTAGCTTCAGCGCCTTACCGACCAGCTGATACGCCTGCGCCGGGTCTTTGGAAATGCTGTCGATGCCGTCGAACCAGCCGTGCACAAAGTCCATCAGCGTGGTCGGGGCTTGCTCGATGATCTCGGGCTTGGCGACCAAGCAGTCGGCGATGACGTTGGTGGCCGCGGCCGTCGACACCAGCACATGCGCTTCGTCTGAACGAGCCTTCACGGCGCCCGACAGATCCGGTTCCCAGGTGACAGCGGCGTCGACGTTCTTGCTTTTGAAAGCAGCGGCGGCCAGCGGAGCTTCAGCGGTGAAGACCAGGCTCTTTTCGATCTCGGCCTTGTCGGCTGGCGTCAGGCCCGACTGCGACAGCATGTACAAAAGCAGCCAGTGCGACGGCGTAAAGCGCGTCGTCGCGATCTTTTTGCCTTTCAGATCCTCGATGCTTTTTACAGTCTGCAGCGACACGATACCGTCGCCACCGCGCGACCAGTCCTGCTGGATGATGGCCTTGCCGCCCTTGCCTTGTTCCGCCAGAGCGGATGCTTCACGAGCCCACGAATCGACGGTGTCCCACATGATGTCGATGTCGCCCTTGATGAAGGCGGCCAGCTTGGCCTGCGGATCTTCAAGCAGCTTGAATTCGACATCGAGCCCGTACTTGCTCATGTAAATCGAGCTCTTGTCGCCGCCAGCCAGACCCAAGTTGGCGACGATGCCGGGCGCGTGACCGGCCCAGGTGTTGATGCCGACCACCAGCTTGCGCGACAGCTTGCCCGCGCCGACCTGGGCCTTGTTGATGCCAGTGACGCCTTGGCGGCCGGCTTCGCGTGCGGCTCCGATGTTGGCGAAGTCGTCTTTGCTGATGCCGCTTTGGCCTGGGCCCGATGGTGAATCGGACTTGTCACCAGTGCTGGGGGTCTTTCCGACGCTGCCGCCGCTTCCGGCGTTGGCCCAGTCCTTCAGCTGGTCGCGCTTGGAAAACAGAACAAAGCCAACGACGCCAAGGATTACGAGGGTGATAAAGGCTTTGGCAAACGGTGTGAGCTTCATGATGGGAACCTTGGTCCGGAAGTTCAGGCTCTGTCAGCCAGAACCGCTGCCACGTCGGCAGTGCCACGACGTGACACGGTGCCACCCACAAGCGACGGCCCGGGGCGGCGGATGCGCGAATCAATCGCTTGAGTCGCTTGGCCGCGTGCTTGCGCGCCTGGCGACCCTACGCGTGCACGCGCGAGTTACATCGACTTGCCGGCACCCTGCTTGGCGGCGCGTGCGGCCTTCAGCTGGGACAGCTGCTGACGGGCCGTGACATCGCCCGAGGACTGACGCAGCGCCTTCAGACGCCCGTCGAGATCGGTCTCGCCCAGCTCTTTGTTCAGGTTGGCCTGCGCGATCTGCGTCTTGATGTGCGTGCGCACGTTGTCTAGCGCCTTGACTTCGGCATCGACCGACAGACCTTCCAGCTGTTCCTGGATGCGCATGCGGGCCTGCGCCGAGTGCATCTTGGCCAGCATCGTCTCTTTTTCGGCCTTGAGCTTCTTGATCTCGCTCTGCACCGACATCAGCGAAGACTTGGCGCTGTCGGCGTCTTTGACCGCCATGTCCAGGTCGCCCTTTAGCTCGTTGACCTGCGCTTCCAGCGTGTTCTTCTTCTGGATCAGCACGACGGCCAGATCGTCTTGGTTGGTCTCCATCGCGGCGTTCAGATCGCTGTCGACCTGCGCCAGTTCCTTCTGCGCCGCGGCCAGCTGCTCGGTGACCTCTTCTCGACGACGAATGATGGCAGCAGTCGCCCGCTTCAGCGCGGTGTACTTCTCGACCATCCCGTTGATGGCGTTCTCATATGCGATCTCGGGATGCTCTTTTTCGACGTCCGAGATCCACAGATTGACGAAGCCGGTCCACAGGTTGGCAAGACGCGAAAAGAAGGACATGTCTAACTGCTCCTTTGATCGCCGGTTGGCGATGTCACGTGCGATGGGAAGGGGGTCTGTAAAGCTTACTTTTCCGGGCCGCGCGAACGCAGCTTGACCGAGGTCTGCTGCACACGCTCAACGGCTTCGTTGCCAAAGAATTCCAGGATGCCCTGCAGCCGGGCTTTCTGACGGCTGACTGCGAAGACCAGGCCTTGCTGCTGCGATCGAAGCTCGTTCATCTGCAGCTTGATGCGCGCGGCTTCTTTTTCCAGGTCAGCCAGCCGACGACTGCTTTCCTGAAGCTGCGCCTGCGTCCCCTTGTCGCCTTCTTCCTGATGGCGCAAAAACGCGCTCTGGTGCAAAAGGGCCGACTCGACGATCTGATCCACGGCGATGCCGAAGGCCTGCAGTGACGCTCCGACGATCTGCCGCTTCAGCGCGATCGGCGTGTCCATGGGCAGCGTGTGCAACAAGTTCAGCGTCTTTTCGACGCGATCCTGGTCTTCGGCCGACAGGCCGGCTTTGCGCAGGACCGCGGCCGTGTCGATCTGGACGTTGGGCACCGGCTGCGCGGGCTCTGGCGTGGGGGGCGTCGTCGGTGCGGTGGCGGCTGCGGGCGCAGCCCCGTCGGCCTTTGGTGCGGCACCAGCGTCTGTTGGCGCGCTCGGGGCCGTCTTGCCAGCGACGGGAGGACGCGTTGATCTCGACTTGTTCGGCGCAGCATCGCCTTTGGCGTAGCGTGCGATCAGGTCATCGACAACAGCGGCGTCACCGGCAGGCGGGCTGGATGTGTCGGCAGACGGTGCGCTATCAGCGCTGGCGGGCTTGTCTGCGTCGCCCTCTTCCCGCACAACGAACAGGTCCAGGAGGGCATCGCCAAAGCCTTTCTTCTTGTCCGCCAAGCAAACCTCCGCCATCAGGCTACTGCGTTGGCCAAACGTGGGTCAAGCCACGCTTGCCGATGGGGACTGCGGGACGGGCTCGGGGTCGCGGCGCAGGAACAGCCACAGGCCAAAGGCGAACAGCGGCAGCGAGATGATCTGCGAGGTCGACAAGAAGCCCCACAGCACGCCGCGCTCGTCGTCGCGGAAGATCTCGCACAGCGATCGCACAATGGCATAGCCGATCAGCATGGCCCCGATGACTTCGCCCTCTTTCCGTCGACGCGGCCGGACGTAGTAGTAGGTGAAGGCGAACAGCGCCAAGCAGCCGATCGATTCATAAAGCTGCGTCGGATGCACCGGGATCATCGGCGCGTGCGCTTGGATCTGGTGGGCGTCGTACTGGGCGCGCCAAGGACTGCTGCCGATGGGGAAGCGAATGCCGATGGCGCTGGTCGTCTGTTTGCCGTGGCAGCAGCCGTTGAAGTAGCAGCCCAGGCGGCCGAAGAACAGGCCGACCATGATCGGCGGCGACGCCAGATCGGCAATTCGCCACCAGCGCAGCTTGTGTCGGCGCGTGAAATAGAACGCATAACTCGTCGCCAACAGGAAGCCGCCGTAGTAGGCCAGACCGCCGCGCCACAGCTTGGCCCAGGCCAGGCAGTCTCGGGGCGGATAGCAGACACCGCGGGCGGTGTCGCACAGGTAGTCGTAGCCGCACTGCTTCGCTTCGGTGCAGTGGCGGACCAGCGCGTCGATGGCCGGGACCTGTGTCGGATCGACGCATAGGTTGACGTAGTCCATGAAGTGGCCGTCGGCGATCACGTGCAAGATGCGCGACCCGATGACGCCAAAGATCGTCATGTACAGGTTGATGTCCAGGATCTCGTCGGGATCCAGGTCCAGCTTGCGCGCTTCGCGGATGGTGATCAGGGCGGCGATGGCCAAGCCCAGCGTCAGAAATGTGAAGTACGCGGGGAAGGTGATCTCGCCGAGGAGGGGCAAGACAAACTTGAACAGGATGGGCTTCACGGCGGGCGCACTATAGCCCGGTCGTTGTCCCCTGCAGCACGATTCGTCGGGGCTGGCGGCGAGCGACGGCGATGGTGCAGCCCGCGGTCGCGGCGAGGGCTTACGTCGACGCGGATTCGGCGCTGCGGCTCTGCAGGTGGCGACCAATCCAGCGGTGCGCGACCAGCAAGCCAATCGGCGAGATCAGCGCGACCAGGCCGTACACCAACCACATGAATTCGGTGTTCTGCGGGCCCTCGGCAGGGCAGTAGTGCGCCAGGAACCAGCCCGAGTACATGCCCGTCAGCACCTTGGTCAAAAACCACGGGAACTGCCCAATTCCCATGTATTGAGCGGTCTTGCCGGGAGGCGCGATCTCGGCGATGTACTGCAGGAAGCGGGGCTGCCACAGCGCCTCGCCCAGCGACATCAACAGCGCGTTCAGCAGCAAAAGCGGCGGGCTGGGGCCGAAGACCAGCAAGAAGGTGGGAGCCGCCATCACCGACGTGCCGATGATCATCATGCGATACACGCTGGCACGGGCGGTGAGGGCCGCCACGATGGGCGTCAGCACGAAGATCAGAAGCGGGTTCAGGTTTGAGAAAAGCTCGAAATTGTCGCTAACCCAGGGCGTGCTGCGATAGGCCCGTTCGATGTACAGCGGCATGGTCAGCCAGGCGTGGGCGAACAGAGTCTGCACCGGCACGACGATGAAGATGAAGAACGTGAACGGACCGTTGCGCAGCGGATGTTCGGCCAGCCAGCGACGGATGCGCACAGACAGCGGCTGTTCGGGGGCTTGGGTCAGGTCTTGGCCGGCGGCGGCCAGGCTGCGGGCGACGACGGCGGACACTTCTTGGGATGGCTCGCTGGCCCGTTTGCGCAGACCCAGGGCAGCGGCCAGCACGCCCAGGATGCTGAGCGCGGCATAGACCCACAGCACGCCAGTGATGCCGTTCGGCGGCAGCAACTTTTCGCTGAAGTGACGCACGCGCGGCGACAGCAAGCCCGACGCGCAGGCCCCCAGGTTGGTGAACGCATAGATCAGCGCAAAGCCCAGAGCCGCGGTTTTTTCGTCGGTGTAGTGCTTGACGGCGGCATACAAAGTCGGCTGGAAGGTGCCATAGCCGATGACGATGCACAGCATGCCGGCCGCCACCGTCCAGTGCAGCGGACTCCAGGGGCCGCCGGGCATGTGCAGGGTCTCGCCGCAGGCGATGATGGTGCGTCCGACGATCATGATCAGCAGACCGAACAACAGGGCGCGCCGGATGCCCCAGCGATCCCCCAGCCCGCCCAAAAGGAACATCATGCCGGTCACGCCGCCGGAAAACAGCGCCACCATCTGGCTGGCGTGGACGTCGCCCAGCGCGACGTTTTCCGACAGGAACTTCGTCATGACCGTCAGCATGCCGAAGTAGCTCAGGCCCTCGAAGAAGGCGGGGACGTTGATGCCCCACTTCAGCGCCGACGGAGATCCCGAAAAGTCCCGGAACGGCTGGGCTAGCTCGCGCAGGGCTTGGCCGATCGAGGACTGGCCATCGCGGCTTTGCTTGGCGTCGCCAGCGTCGGTGGCTTGCGATGACTTGGGCTGCACGCCGCTCATCTTCGTCCCCCTGATCTCGTCGAGAAGTGAAGTCTACGCGACGGAGACAAGGCCCCGCTTAGAAGCCGCAAGAGCTTCCCCGGGGTGCCCTGGTAGGTTGAGGTCATCATTTCGCATTATTACGCGACCGAACAAATTTCGACTAGCACCAGAATGCGAAGAAATTCGGCGGCTCGTGCGAACCGCGTGCTCTTCGGAACGGCGGCCAGCGGTCGAGAAGCAGAGGTGCGGGGATCGCAAGCCGAGGAGGCCGGTCGGTGACGGTCCAGGTCCACCAATGGGGGCAGCCGGCACGGCCAGCCAAGGGGCTACGTCGGGCTTTGCGCGTCGACTTGTTCGCCGATGCGGTCGGCCAGCGCTTCCAGGGCCGGGCGGGCGAAGCTGGCGCTGAAGATGTACGGCGCGTGTAGCTGTGGCAGGGGCAGCGCGTCCTTGAGCGCTTTGATGTAGTGCTCGTTCAGGCTGGACCGCTGGCGCTGCAAGCGGGCGGCGCGCAGGACGGCCGACAGCGCCTGCTGTGCCTCATCACCGTCGGTGGCAGAGCTGGCCTGGGCTGCCAGAAGCTCGTCGAGCGCCAGCGAATTGACGCCGGTTCGGAAGCGCGGTGGGTACAGCCGATTGACGACGACGGGACCCAGGTGGATGCCCAGCCCGCGCAGCCCGGTCGACAGCTGAATCGTCTCTGACACGGGCAGGTCTTCGGCCAAGGTGACCAGTACCGCCTGGGTGCGCGCCGGATCGGTCAACAGCGCCAGGCAGTCGCGTGCCGGGCCGGTCAGCGGACCTTCTGGCACGGTGTCGCAGATGACCTTGGGAATGGCCAGCAGCGTCAGCGCATGCCCCGTCGCTGGAGCATCCAGGATCACCACATCAAAGCGCGGGCGGCCGCCCAGCTGTTCGGTGGTGTGAAACCAGGCCTTGCCCAGCATCGAGTAGTCGTACAGCCCCGGGATGGCGCGCAGAAAGGCGCGGACCACGTCGCGCTCGAAGACCTGCCGATACAGAAAGGCCGAGCGCAGGACCATGACGCCGTATTCGCGCAGGGAACTTTCGGGGGTCATGTTGACCGCCCATAGATTGGTATCGACCGGCTGCACTTCCGAAAAGTTGTGCGGGACACCAAACAAGCGCGCCAGGCGGTCTTTCGACTTCACCTGGGCCAAAAGGACGCGCCGTCCGCGACGAGCCGCCGCCAAGGCAAGCGCGCACGCCACGGTGGTTCTGCCAACCCCGCCTTTGCCGGCGACGATCAGCAGCCGGCGATCAAACAGGGTGGGCCGATCCTGCGGCATCAGTTCCGTCGCACGCTATCGCGCTCTGCCCCGTCGTGTCAACGGCCTGGGCGGCGCATCGGTCAGCGGTCCTGTGTCCGGCGGGGCCACTCCGCCGCGCAGGCGCCGGGGCAGGCGAGGCGCGGCCACTGTCCAAACTGCTGGCTTGGGTAGACACAACAGTTTTTGCTGTTTCTGGATTACAAAAACTATCTCATAGAAAATTCCGGTGTATGATCGCCTTCCAACTTGGCGGTCGATACGATTTAGGAGAACAAGGAAATGCAGTTCACATTTCCGACAGAAGCTCAAGAGCTTGCAGCGCTACGCTTGGACACCTGCGCACTGATTCTCTTTGAAGGAGAACAGAGCGATAGCCCGGTACTGAGAGCATTAGACGGGGCGCTCTCTGGCATCCTGTCTTCCGTGCTGGAAGACGAGCAGTTTGTTGGAAAGAAAAATCAGTCATTTTCATTACATACACACGGTCGGGTTGGTGCCGGACGTGTGCTGATCCTGGGGGCTGGGAAGCGCAAGGATTTCCAGCTTAATGATGTTCGCTTCCTTACGGCTCGTGCAGTGCGAATGGCCAATCCAAGCCGTGCACGCAGCATCGGTATCGTGCTTCCCACGCTGCAGTCGGACAGCGCGGAACGCGTAGCGCAGTACGCAAGTGAAGGCGCCGTGCTGGCCACGTATCAGTTCGACAAGTATCTGACCGGTGAACGCAAGAAACCGATTGTATTGAACGATGTCGCCTTGCTGCCTGCGGTGCCGGGGGCGCTGCCTCCATCGGACGCGGTGGGCGCAGGGGGACCGTCGGTCCTGAGCGACAAGGCGGCCCTGCAGCGCGGCATCGCGCGAGGGCAGGCCATCGCCGAAGGCGTCATGCTGGCGCGCGACCTGGTCAACGAAGGCGCCAACTTGATGACTCCGCGTTACCTGGCGACCGTCGCAGATCAGCTGGCGAAGGACCGCGGGCTGGAACTGACCGTGCTGGGCCCCAGCGAGTGCCGTGAGCTGGGCATGAACCTGTATCTGGCCGTGTCCCAGGGATCCAGCGAGGAGCCTCGCTTCATTCATCTGACCTATCGCCCGTCGGGAACGCCGCGTCGTCGTGTGGTCTTGATTGGCAAGTCGGTGACCTTTGATTCCGGCGGACTGTCCATCAAGACCGTCGAAGGCATGCTGGATATGAAGATGGATATGGGCGGTGGCGGAGCCGTGCTGGGAGCGCTGTCGGCGCTTAGCAAGCTGGGCTGCCCCGACGAAGTCCATGTTCTGTGCGCGGCGACGGAAAACATGCCCAGCGGCACGGCGTACAAGCTGGGCGATGTGATCCGCGGCATGAATGGCAAGACCGTCGAGATCAACAACACCGACGCCGAAGGCCGCCTGACCCTGGCCGATGCCATCGCCTATGCCAATAGCCATATCAAGCCCGACCTGATGCTGGACTTTGCGACGCTGACCGGCGCTTGCGAGGTCGCCTTGGGTCCACACACGGCCGGCGTGATGAGCCCCAACTCCGACGTCGCCAGCGGCCTGCTTGCCGCCGCGCGGACGGCTGGCGAAGACATGTGGCAGCTTCCCTTGTCCGACCGCCTGAC
>JAYRFD010000195.1:0-3574 GCA_041908565.1 Polyangia bacterium
AAGGCCCGCACCCTACCGCCAAATGACGCCCCGGCCAACCCATGTGTGTGCAGTCACGCATCAGGCAGGTTCGCTGCTTTTGCTTCTGCTCGATGACAGGCCAGACACGCGAGCCAGACACGCAGGCCAGACAGACAGGCCCGATCGCCGGACGCAGCGACGGAAAGCTCGAAGTTTGGTTCAGCGACCGTAGCGCTTGATGAAGACGGCTCGCAGCGGGTCTTCATCCCGCAGAAGCTCCAAGGTCTGGGCGGCGTGGTCCGCGCAGAAGCCGTTGCCGATCAGCATGTCGATGTCTTTGCTGACGCCCTCGGCGCCCAAAGCAGCGGCGGTGAAGCTGGTCGCCATGGAAAAGAAATAGACCGTGCCGCGCTCGCGCGTGCACAGGATGGCGGCCATCTCGGCATGCGGTGCGCTGACGCAGCTGATGACCAAGTCGTACTCCATCGGCTCGCCCGACGGATTGGCGGCAGCAGTCGCAGTCTGCGCAAGCGCCAGCGGATCCGCAGCATCGCCCGACAGCACACAGTCGTAGTACGGAAGTGCGGCCGCCTCTTGGGCAGCGCGGGGAGCATTCTCGATTCCCACGATGCGCTGCGCCCCGGCGCGCTTGGCCGCCGCGGCACACAGCAGGCCTGACTTTCCGCCGCCGCCCAAGATCAGGACGCGACTCGCGCAACGCTCGCGCACCAAGCGAGCGACCTGCGGCCCGGCGCCCGCCACATCCAGCGCAGACAGAGCAACGGCTTCGGGCACGTGATCCGGTAGGCGCGACCAGATGCCGGACTCAAACAGCACGGCCGTACCGCGAACATCCAGCTGATGCGTATCGACATGCACCGAAAGCACTTCATCCAGCAGAAGCGGCGTCAGGGTCAGCGAGACCAAGGTGGCGATCGAATCCCCCGGGCGCAGGCTGCTGTGTGGCGCGCCCAGCTTCTGACCGACATGCCGCACGCGACCCAGCAGCATGCCGCCCGATCCGGTGACTGGGTTGTGCATCTTGCCGCGAGTTGCCACGGTCTCGCGCACGCGTCGCGCGACACCGGCGGCCACGTCTTCACCGGCTGCATGCGCGGCGTGCTCCATCTGGCGAAAGCTTGCAGCGTCGATGTTCAGACGCGCCACATCGACCACTAGCTCGTGCTCCGCGGCCGGGTCAGGGCCCGGCAGTGGGTCGATTCGGTTGTCCACACGCCACGCAGCCTGTGGCAACACCCCCTTGGGTTCGATGACGCGATGACAGCCATAGCGGAACAGCAAAGAGGACGCAGACATACACACCTTCTTACAGCGCTCCGCCGCGATAGGAAACTTTCGCGTGGCCATCTCGTCTACGCTTTGGGCTGCTGGACCTTTGCGCGCTGCGGAGCACACGCGAAGCTCCACTTCGCCTACACCTAAAGGAGTCGTTCCATGAAGTCACTGCGCAGACTGGCCTTGAGTTCTCTGATCTGTTCTTCCGTTCTGACATCCGCCGCCTGTGGTGGCAGCAATGCAACGTTCAGCTCGATGGACGCCGAAGTCGCCGCGGACTCGACGGATACCGCCGATGTTGTCTCGGGCTTGACCTCGGTGACCACCGATGGCGTCGACCTATCGGCCAGCGGCCTGACCAGCGATCAAGCCGCGACCGCCGCTGCCACCGCCGCCGGGACCAAGTTTCTGATCAATGCCTGCATGACCAAGAACGTGGTGGGCAACGTCGCCACCTACACCATGAACAGCTGCACGGGGCCTTATGGCCTGCTTCTGGTCACCGGCACCTTGACCGCCACGTACACCGTGTCGGTCGTCGGTGGCACGCCCTCGGTAACCGTGAACTTGGCCGCCACCGGGATCAAGGTCAACGGCATGACCGTCGATGTCGCAACCACCGCCAAGATCAGCGGCCCCACGAACAACCGCTCGGCCAGCGTCACATCGACCAGCAAGGCCGTGACGGCCCGAGGCAACACCATCACGCATGCCGGCATGTACGACGCAACGTGGGATGGCATGTGCATGACGTTGACCGGTAGTTTCTCGACGCAGACCCCGGGGAACAGCTACGCCACGGTGATCAGCAACTACAAGAAGTGCCAGAACGCCTGCCCAACCCAGGGCACGGTGACCTTCACCACGCTGGCCAACACACTCACCATCACCTACAGCGGCGGCAAGACGGCCAAGCTGGTGCTAAACGGCGGCAAAGAGCAGACCTTGGGCCTGCTCTGCCAGGGCTGATCGCCGTCCTCGCTTCGCTCGATTTGCTCGACCTTTGTATCGAATCGATTCGATCGGCTCGGTCTGCGGCGATCGAGTCCTTCCCCACATCCCAGGCACTGCATCCGGGCGCCGGATTCCTTCCGACCGCGGCCCGGGCTGCGCCGGAAGTCGCAAGCCCAGCGCGTTCGTCGGCCAAGACGCCAGAAATTTCTGTCTTGGGTCCAAGCAGGTTCTGTATTCGCCGTCGCGAGCCTGATACAATCAGTTCGCTCTGCGCAGAAGCTGATTGCGGGGCGTGGCTTCAGGTGGGGACCAGACGGCGACCAAGGCCAGGGCACGTGGGAGACTCTCAATGACGATGTCGCTTATCGGCAAGCGATTGGGCAACTACGACATCCAAAGCCAAATTGGCGAGGGTGGTATGGGTGCGGTCTATCTGGGCATGCACCCGTCGATCGGCAAGCGAGTGGCCATCAAGGTTCTGCATGAAGAACTGGCCAGCAAAGCCGATGTCGTGCAGCGCTTTTTCAACGAAGCAAAAGCGGTCAACGACATCAGTCACCCGAACATCGTCGACATCATCGACTTCGGCGAGACGACGTTCGACGGGTCCTCGTTCAAGTACATCATTATGGAGTTCCTCGACGGAGAGAGCCTCGCTTCGCGCATGCGGCGCGAAGGCGTGACGATCCGCGAGTCGATCACCATCTTGATGCAGTGCTCAAGCGCGCTGGCGGCCAGCCACAACAAGGGCGTCATCCACCGCGACCTAAAGCCAGAAAACATCTTTCTTTGCAACCGTCCGGGCGATCGCAACTACGTCAAACTGCTCGACTTCGGCATTGCCAAGCTGACCAGCGATTCGGGGGCTGCGCTGTCGCAGAAGACCCGCACCGGCATGGTCATCGGCACACCGACCTATATGAGTCCCGAGCAGTGCGACGGCAAAGGCCAGATCGACGCGCGCGCCGACATCTACGCCCTGGGCGTCATGATGTTCGAGCTTCTGACCGGCCGCGTGCCGTTCCCCGGCGACGGCTTTGGGGAAGTGCTGGTCGCGCACCTGACGCGCGAGCCCGATGCACCGCGCAGCATCAACCCCAACATCCCGCCCGAGATTGAAGCGATCATTCTGCGCTGCTTGAGGAAGCGAAAAGAAGATCGCTTCCAGTCGATGAACGATCTGCTGGGAGCGCTGTCGGATCCAGGGCCACACTATCAAACCTGGCTGGCTGGCAAGCCGGCGCCGCAGCTGACGGGAACGGTCAATGTTCCGACTCCGCCGCCGACTGGCGCACTGCCCATGATGCAGAACCCGATGGGCACCGGAGCGCTGCAGGCCGTCGGAATGCCGGGCCAGGCCGGT
>JAYRFD010000196.1:0-2719 GCA_041908565.1 Polyangia bacterium
AGCCCGGCCCGCATTCGGCCCACGCCACGCCATAGGCTGAGTACTGCGGCTTGCCCCGTGCCGATCGGCTACTCTGGGCGCAAGGCGGCAGGGGCAACAGGGCCGGGGCGACCGCTTTTCCGAGAATGCTCGACGGACCCGGAAAAAGAAAACCCACTTCTCGACAGGCTCGTTGGTCCACTGCGACTTGAAGCCCGAGAACGTCTTCGTTCTGAAGCAAGGGGCGCAGGGCAGCAACCAAGACTTCGTAAAGATCGTCGACTTCGGCATCGCGACGTCGCTGAACCAAGATCAAGGGCCGCTTCTTCCCGACCTGAAAGGGGCCGGCGGAGCGGCGAAGTCGGGCGGCACGCTGGTCGATCCCGACGACGCCAACCGCACCATGACCGGCGGCATCGTCGGAACGCCGCCGTATATGGCGCCGGAACAGGTGCGCGGACACGCGTTGGACTTTCGCGTCGACCAGTACGCGCTCGGCTGCATCCTGTACCAGATGCTGTGCGGCAAGGTCCCGTTCGATGGGCCCAACATGAACGCGATCCTGATGAGCCACATCTTTGACTCGCCGCCGGCCTTGGCCACGCGCGGGGTCACGGTGTCGCCCAGCCTGGAAGCGATCGTGATGAAGCTTCTGGCCAAGGACGTCGCTGCGCGCTTCGCTTCGATGCTGGAAGTGGAAGCGGCGCTGGCCACCGAGATCGATCTGCTGCAGCTACAGCGCGGCGAAAAGACGGCCGTGCCGCGTGCGCTGGCCAGCACGCTGGGCGTCGGTCAGAAGTCGAATGCTCTGTTCATCTTGGGACGGCGCGTACCGCTGTGGCTGTTGGCATCGCTGGTCGTCATGCTGGTGGCCGGCGCGGGTCTGGTCGCGTACCAGGCGCTGCGACCGCGCGAAGAAAAGCGCGAACTAAAACCCGGCGAGCTGCAAGAGCTTCGCAAGCGCGCTCTGGCCGTGCTGCAAGAGTCGCTGAGTGGCTCGTCTGCGGATGCTGCGTCTCGACGGTCGACCGTGCTGACCGCGCTGGGGCAGTCGCACGACATCCTGTTGCGATCGCAGATCGAAGAGGCGATGCAAGCGGCCATCACGCGCAACGATCTGGACGCACAGAGCGCCGCTGCCGAAGCGCTGGGCAACCTGGGAGATCGGGCCGCCATTCCCAAGCTGGTCGCACTTCTGGACGCCAGCCAAGACAGCGGCGTGCGCGCCAGCGTGGCCAGCAGCCTGCGACAGCTTGGCGATGCGCGCGGGATCGCGACGCTGACCAGCATGCTGGAAAGCAAAGACAACGAAGCACAGCTGCGCGCGTCGCTGCTTCTGTGCGAAGGCGCCACTGGACGCGCTGTCAATGTATTGGCAGCGCTGTCAAAACAAGAACAAGCCCCGGCTACGCTGCGCATCAGCGCGCTGTTCTGTCTGGCGCAAGTGGCCGATTCGGCTGCGCGCGGTGAAGCTCGGCAAGCGCTGTCGACCTTGGTGCGAGGCAAGGGCCCGCTGGCCGAACGCGCGACCGCTGCTGCTCGCTTGAGTGATCTGGGCGACGACACGGGGCGTGAGTTTCTGCGCATGCAGGTGAAGCGGCCCGGGCCCGTCGCGGATCAGCTGTTGGCGGCGCGGTTGCTGGCCAGTCCAGAAGAGTCGCAGGCCGTGGGTCTGTGTCGACGCGTCGTGCGGGAAAAGGCCAGCGAAGCTGGCACTCGTCAGCTGGCGGCCGAGGGCCTGGCGGCAGGTGGCGATCTGTTTGATGCACGCCTGCTGGGCGAGCGACTGGCCCCGTCGGAACCAGGGCTGGTGCGGCAGTCGAGTGCGGCTGCAATTGTGCTGTTGGCGGCTCAAGATCCATCGACGTTGTCCGAGGCATCACTGACCTGGGCCCGCAGCGCACTGCAGGACAAAAATGCGCTGTCTCGTCTGGCGGCTGCGGCGGCCTTGGCCGATGTGCAGGGCGCCGGCGCGGTGGCGCTTTTGTCCGACATGCTGCGGGATCGCGATGCGGCGGTTCGTCGCGGTGCGGCGCGTGCCCTGGGCCAGCGTCGGGAATCCGAGGCGCTGAGCGCGCTGCTATCCGGTCTGGACGATGCCGATCCCGAAGTGCGGGAAGAGACGATTCGTTCGTTGGGACGTGTGACTGATCCCAGCCGCAAGCGGGGCGCGCAGGAAACCAGTGCGGAAGCGATGAAGCGACTGAAAGAACTGGCGGCGCAGGGCTCGCTGGTCGAGCAGGTCTTGGTGGCCAGCACGCTGCGCAACTTGGGCGAAGCCGGTCAGGATGAAAAGCTGCGCGGCCTGTCGCGAGCCGACGATGTCGCGGTGCGCAAGCTGGTGGTGGAACAGGCACGGGGCGACGCAGGGATTCTGCTGCAGGCACTGAAAGATGAGTCTGGGGTCGTGCGCTTTGCGGCGGCTCGTCGGCTGGCCGAACAGGGTGACAAGCGCGCCGAAGGCGTGCTGCGCGAGGCACTGGACAAAGGCGGTCGCGATTCATTGGTGGCGCTGGGTCTGCTGCGCAAGCTGGGCGTCGCTGTCGACGGGCAGAAGGTGTTAGCGGATGCTGCGAACCCATCGGAGGCGCCCAAGAACGCGGACGATCTGGAAGCTCGCTTGGCGCAGATCGATGCACTGGGTCGCGTGGCCAGCGATGTCGCACTGCCAGCCTTGCGTCAGGCATCGCGGGATTCATCGGCTGATGTGCGACGGGCGGCGATTGATGCCCTGGCCGAA
>JAYRFD010000197.1:0-5201 GCA_041908565.1 Polyangia bacterium
ACTTGCCGTCCATGTGCGGCACGTGATCGAGCCGCTGGATCATGGCTTCGGTGACATAGGGACGGTGCGCCATGCCCGATGGGACGTACAGCTTGTTGTAGTTGCTGCCGTCGGAATGAAGCTCGAAGTCGATCAGGCCGCGCTCGGTTTCGTCTTCTTCGCGACGCAGGACCACGGCTGCGCCGGCATCGCCAAACAGCACCGCGCGGTCGCGAATGCTGGTCCCAAACGCGCGTTCTTCGTCGCTGATCGGCTTCTCTTCGACTTGTCCCAACACCAGATCCCAGCTGCGGAAGGGCATGAACGGTGAATGCGACTCGGCACCGATCAGAAGCAGGTTCTTGGCCACTTTCGATCGCAGAAGCGCGTCGGACACCTGCAGTGCGTAGATGAATCCGGTGCACTGCTGGCGGATGTCCAGCGCCGGAATGTTGCGCAGGCCCAGCTTGGACTGCAGGATGCCGCCCGATCCGGGGAAGAAGTGGTCCGGCGTCATCGTCGCAAAGACCACGTAGTCGATGTCTTGCGGACCGACGCCCGCTTGCTCCATGGCGATCTTGGCGGCTCGCACGCCCAGATCGGATGTGGCGACACCATCGGCGACGAAGTAGCGCTGCTCAATGCCAGAGCGCTCGCGAATCCACTGATCGCTGGTCTCCATCACCTTTTCGAAGCGGCTGTTGGGGACGAGGTGCTCGCCAACCACAAACCCGGTGCCTTTGACGACGCTACGCATGTGTCTTCTCCATTTGAAACCTCGGGTTCTACCCCCCCGAGGAGGATTTGGCAAGCAGCCTGTGCGGCGGTCGGCGGCGATCGGCGAGCGAAGCGTTACGCGCTGCGCAAGTGACGGTCTAGGAATGAGTAGGTGTCTGCCCATGCTTGCTGGGCGCGTCGACGGAAGACCAGGGCTTGAAAGGCATGCACTTCGTCGTCGTAGAAGCGGGTCTCGTTCGCGATGCCCAGGCGGGTCAGGGCCTTGCCCAAGCGTCGCGTGTCGTCCAAAAGCGGGTCGCGCGTACCGACGCTGGCAAAGTAGGCAGGCGGCTGGCGATCGGTCGGCAGAGATCCGTCGCTATCGGCAAGCTGTTCCAACATGCAAAGCGGATCGGCCAGTGCGATGGCAGGGTGCTCGGCGACGCGGCCGATGTACGCATCGGATGTCTCGTTCAGGCGATCCTGAATCCACAAGGGCAGGGGCCTCCGTCGAGCAAAGCGCGCCGCATCGCTGACCTGCAGGATGCCGCACATCGGCAGGACGACCTTGGGCACGATCCCCGTCTGATGCACTTGCTTGGCAAAGGGCTGGTCGTTTTTCAGCAGCGTCATTAGCGACAGGGCGGTCACCAGATTGGCTCCCGCCGACTCGCCGGCCAGCACCAGGCGCGACAGGTCGCCTTGCCGCGCAGCCGCGTCGCGACTGACGAATTCAAAGGCGGCCGCCGCGTCTTCCAGCGCCGCCGGAAACGGATGGGTTGGCGCCAAGCGGTAGTTGATCGAGTAGACCAGGAATCCTCGACGGGCGAAGGCCAGGGCCATAACCCAGTGCGTGTCTTTGGAAAGGATGCGGAAGGCGCCGCCGTGGATGTACAGGACCACCGGATGCGGCGCGGTGTACGTCGCAGGATCGCGTCCGGGCTGAAGGTCTGTCGGTAGGGCCGTCGGGGCATAGATGTCCAGCAGGTGGTGGTGATGGCCGCTGCCCTGATAGGGCACGTTGCGGTGGACTTCGACGCCGTGGTGAGCCGGACGAGCCCGCGGGTGCAGCTTGCCCAGGTAGGCGACGCCAGTCAGTCCCTTGTCGAAGATCAGCGCGCCCAGGCGCTTGCGCAGATGGGCGGTCACAGACATAGCAGGCCTCCGAACAGGGATCGGATGTGCAGCGGCTGGCTGCCCAGGCCCGGTGCTTCGATCGACAAAGGCTCATCGGGCAGCAGATCGACCAGGTTGTCGCTGAAGGCCAGCGGATCGTCGCTTTGCGGGGCCAGCAGAACGGCCTTGGCCGGGCGCAAAACCGCTAGATCCAGACGATCTCCGTCGCGGCGCAGCGAAAGTCCGGGATCTTGCAGCAGCCCCGATTCGGCCAGCGTGTGCAGGGGCTGCGGCCACAGCACCGTCCGCGCCAGCACGTGTTCGTTGCCCTCTTCGCTGCCCACAAGCTGAGCGCCGATCACAAGGGGCTGGTTCCAGGTCGGCAGCGTAATCGTCCCCAGCTCGATGGTCTGGTTGCTGCTTACGGCGCACAGGTGTTCCTGTTGCACCAGAAGCTGACCGTCCAGGCCAAAGGCGCGCAGACGTACGCTGATCTGCAGGGCTGACTGCTCGACGACGGACAGCGGCGGGGCGGCAATCCACAGATCGACTGAGCATGGCGTCGTTGACGGTGCCAGTCCAACGATCCAGGGCAGAAGCTCGCGCCGCACGGCATAGAAGCTGGCCTTGCGGCGGGGCCGTTGACCTTCATCGCAGAAGCCCAGAAGCGACCAGCTGACCGACGGCCAGCAGTCGTCTAGCTGCCACACCAGGGCTCCGCTGCAGCGTCGCTTTCCGTCAAAGCCGCGACGAAACGCGCGGACGGCATAGGCCATCGCTTCGGCCTGGTTCACTTGCGTCAGATAGACATATCCGTCGACGCTGGGGTGCAGATGGCTGGGCAGGTTGCGCGCGATGTACTTGGCGATGCGCTCGGGCCCTTCTTGGCCGTAGTTCAGATCGCGCAGGGTCGTGTCGTCGACGGGGAGGGGCGAAAGCGCGCGCCGGACGATCGGCAGGGCAGGGACGGCCTGCATGCCGAACTCGCTGGCGAAGCGTCCGCTGATCTGGCCGTAGTCCTGGTAGTCGCGCATGGCGCCGTGCCAGACATCCCAGATGTGACGGTCGCCCTCGCTGCCGACGTTGGGATCGGCGTGATGCCGGGAATAGGGGCTGCCACGCCAGTACGGTCGGCTGGGATCGTGCGCTTCACAGACGCCGGCCAAGACCCGTTCATAAAGACCGCGGCCATCGAAGCGAGGCGCGGTCAGCGATGATGGACCAGGCGCCGGCACCGCTTCCTGCGGCCCACGGTACGCACCGACCGACTGACCAATCGCATAGTCTTCGTTGTTGCCGGCCCACAGCACCAGCGATGCGTGGTGGCGCAGGCGACGCACGGCGGCCTCTGCTTCGGCTTGGATGCTGGCGGCCAGGTCTTCATAGGCGGGATACAGGCCGCAGGCGAAGCCAAAGTCCTGCCAGACCAGCAGCCCGCGTTCGTCGCAGCCGTCATAGAACGCATCGCTTTCGTACAGGCCGCCGCCCCAGATGCGCAGCATGGTCATCTCGCCCGCGACCGCTTCGTCCAAAAGCAGGTTCAGGCGCTGGTTCGAGATTCGGGTGGGCAGCACGTCCGCCGGGATCCAGTTCGCACCACCGCAAAAGATGGGCCGGTTGTTGACTTCGATGTAGAAGTTTTCGCCGTCGGCCAGGCGTTCTTCGACCAAGCGCAGTCGCCGAGCCCCCAGCCGCAAGCGGCGCGAATCCAAGCAGGCGCCCGGCGCTTCCGTCGAGCCGGCCAAAAGCTGCAGCGTCAGATCGTACAGGGGCTGCTCGCCGTGCCCGCGCGGCCACCACAGCGCGGGGCGCTCGATATCGATCACGTCATGAACATGGCCTTGCAGACCATCGGCCAGCGGATAGCTGCGCTCGGCCTGCAGGCGACCGTCGGGACCATGTAGCTGCAGGCGCAGGACGTGGCCGCCAGTCCGCTCGCGAGCCGATTCGGTGAACACGTTCAGCGAAAGTCGCGCCGTCTGCAGATCCGCAGTGACCGACAGCGGACAGCTGATGTCCGTGATGCGCGCGGTCGCCGCCTGCAAGTAGATCGGCTTCCACGGCCCTGCTGACAGCACCGTCGGCGAAAAGTCCCAGCCATACTGGTACTGGGCTTTGCGCACGTAGACGCGGCTGTTGTCACCGTTCCACACGGGCCGCTTGCCGTGCTGCTGTTCACGAGCCTGGCCAACACGCAGCGCCGACTGAAACAACAGACAAAGCTCGTTGTCGCGTCGACGCAGCAGGCCGCCTTCGGGCAAGGTCACGCTCTGCGGCACAAACATGTTGTCGCTGTGCAAAAGCTCGACGCCGTTTAGCCACAGCGTGGCGACGGTATCCAGGCCATCGCAGCACAGGCGCACGGCCTGGCCTTCGTCCAGCCGAAAGTCGGCGGGCAGGTCGAAGCGGCAGCGGTACAGAAAGTCGCTGTCGGCGATCCAGGACGCCTGCTTCAGCGTCGCAAGCTCATACGGACTGCCGATCTGCCCGGCCTGCCACAGCGCTTCATGGACGCTGCCTGGAACTACCGCGGCCACCCAGCCCGACTCGTCGTTCCATTCCTCTGCCAAGGCGCGCTGCCCCCAGCGATCCTTCTTTCGTGCTTTGACTTGCCAGCCGCTGCTGATCTCGAACTGCCGCATGGCCCGAGGCTACTCCCCCCTCGGCCCGGGTGTCTAGCGCGTCGCTACGCACATCCATGCAGCCGTGCTGCGGCCGCTGATTTTGGCGTGGCTGCATAGGCTGGCCCGAACGAACGGTCGACCGACCGATCGACCGACCGATCGCTGGTTTCTGCGCGTGGTCCCGCCCGGCCTTCCGCCCGCGAGTAGCCGCGCTTGCCACACTGTAGCCACCTGTCTCCTTCACCAGTCCGACCGTCCCGCCCCGTCGCAGAGACCGCCGGGCACGCAACTGCTTCAGTCGGCGGGGGGCAGTCCATGTACAGTAGAAGAGAGCCACGATCGCTTGTCACTGCCGACGGAGGGGCCAGCTTCCGGGGGCTGGGGGCCGTACCGACAGGCGACGTGAGGACCGCGTCATTCATCCATGCTGGGCCAGCGCATACGCAGCTATCGAATCGTTCGCGAGATCGGTCGCGGCGGCATGGCCATTGTCTACGAGGCCCAGCGAGAGGACATCGGCAGCCGGGCCGCCCTAAAAATCCTGCGTCCCGAGTACGCCTCCAACGAAGAGGTCGCCGCCCGCTTTCTAAACGAGGCGCGTGCCGCCAACCTCGTCGAGCACCCCGGCATCGTGCGCATCTTCGACTACGGTCGCGAGCCCAACGGAACCATCTTTCTAGCGATGGAATTCCTCGAGGGGGAGACGCTGTACAAGCGCCTCAAGCGACTCAAGCAGCTAAGCTTCGCCGACACCACCCGCCTCGG
>JAYRFD010000198.1:0-5550 GCA_041908565.1 Polyangia bacterium
ACATCGGCCAGCAGTCGCTGCAGCGCCCAGCCGATCAGCTTGCGATCGCGCGAATAGCTGCCGACGCAGGCCGGGCAGCCGCCGCGGCAGCGACAGCGCTCGACCAGGGCCACGGCACTTTGCAGGACGGCGTCGATGTGCTCGAAGGCCTTGCATGCATAGCCCAAGCCGCCCGGGTGGCTGTCGTAACAGACCAGCGCCGTCCGCGTCTGCCCGCTTTCTTCGTCGCTGTAATGGAAGCTGGTGCCACTTAGGTCCGATCGTTCCGCCATGGTGCGCATGCGCGCGCAGGCCGCCACCGCATGCACCATGCCGGCCAGCGCGTCTTCGCGTTCGTTGCCCAGCACGTCCAGCACCGGCTCGGGCACACAAAGCCAGACTGCCTCGGTGTCCAGCTCCAGCCGCAGCGGCTCGTGCAGCGTTTCGTAGCCCAGGTTCTGGTGGTTGTGAAATTCCAGCATCTTGTAGCCGACCACCACGTCATCGACGCGCACATCGCCGAAGTGCGCCTGCGTCACGCCGACCGCCTGCGATTCCTGCGTCAGCAAGACATCGATCGCCGTGCGCACGTCGGGCTGGGTGTAGAAGTTCTGCTCGACCTCGACGACGGTGGCCACGTGCTGGATCAGATCCAGCGTCTCGACCTGATATTCCGCGCCATCGTGCAGATAGACGGCGCGCGGGTGCGCTTCGCGATAGACCTGCGGTCGGCTCATCTCGGTCAGCGTGCTGCCGGTCTGGCGGTTGACGACCTTAAAGCGGTCGTTGTGAATGTTGCGCAGGCTGAACTCTCCGGCGGGAAACGGCCCCCCGGCGTAGTGCCAGCTGCCCAGCACTTCGCTTAGCTCGCCGGCTCGGCTGAGCACCGCGATGATCTCGCCGAGATCGGGAAACTGCGCCGCGTCATCCAGCGAAAGCGGAAGCTCGGCAGCGGCCGCCCGCACATGCGCAAGCTGTATCGCCAGGTTGTCGCGATCGACCACCGCGTGCTCGGTGGGCTGACCGACCAGCCAGTCGGGATCTTCGGCAATGAACTGATCGGTCGGCGACACGGCCAGCACGACGATGGCGTGCGCGACTTCGTTGCGACGACCGGCCCGCCCGATCTGCTGCCAGAAGCTGGCGCGCGTGCCGGGGAAGCCGCCCTGCACGACCACCTGCAGCGATCCGATGTCGATGCCCAGCTCCAGCGCGTTGGTCGAGATCACGCCGACCAGCTGACCTTCGACCAGGGCCTGCTCGATCTGCCGCCGCTCGTTGGGCGTGTAGCCGCCGCGATAGCCCGACAACAGATACGTCTCGTCGTGGCCGGCGACATCGCGCAGACGATCGCGCGACTCTTTCAAGACGATCTCGGTCTCTTTGCGGCTGCGACAAAACGCGATCGTGCGGTGGCGCGCCGTCACCAAGTGGGGCACCAAAAGCGCCAGCTCCGATGTCACGGGGCGCCGCAGATCCTTGTCGGAAAGCGGCGGCTGCCAGAAGTGAATCACCTTGCCGGCCGACGGCGATCCGTCGCGATCAACCAGCGTAAACGGGCGGTGGCACAGCGTCTCGGCGTGCTCGCGAGCGTTGGCGATGGTGGCCGAGCTGCACAGAAAGCGCGGCTCGCTGCCGTAGTGCCGACAGATGCGCAGCAGGCGCCGCATCAGGTTGGCGACGTGCGCGCCGAAGGCCCCGCGGTACGAATGAAGCTCGTCGATGACGATGTAGCGGACGTTGCGGAAGATGTGCGAATAGCCGCGCCGGCCGTGGTTGGGCAAAAGCGCGCTGTGCAGCATGTCCGGGTTGGTCAGGATGAAGTTCGCGCGGTCGCGGATGCGGCTGCGTTCGGCGGGCGGAGTGTCGCCGTCGTACACGCCAGCTTCGATGCGCGGCACGTCGTGGTCGGTGCGGTGCGCCAGGTGATCGACCAGACCCAAGACGCCGCGCAGCTGATCTTGCGTCAGCGCCTTGGTCGGAAACAAAAGCAGCGTGCGAGCCGCCGGGTCGTCGAGCGTCGCCTGAATGACCGGCAGCAGATACGACAGCGACTTGCCGCTGGCCGTGCCGGTGGTGATGACGACGTTTTCGCCGCGCTGGGCGGCGTCAAAGACCTCGGCCTGGTGGCAGTACAGCGAATCGATGCCGCGCTGGTGCAGGGCGTCCCGAAGGGCAGGGTGGCAGCCCGCGGGGACCGGCGCATACGTCGCCGGGCGCGGGGGAATGCTGCGGGTGGCAAGGACGCGACCAGGAAAGCGACTGAGATCGAGCATGGGCAGGCGCGCATCTTAACCGCCTCTGCACATGCGTCCAGTATGAACAGAGTCTGCGTCGGCCCTGGGCCCGCTGCGACGCTGCGGCCACCGTTCGCCGCGATCGACGGACCGCCTGCAGACGCTCGCAGACCGTGCGCGGTCGACGCCCCAAAGGATCAGGACGCCGCAGAGAACGCCGCAGAGAACGCCGCAGAGGACGCCGCAGAGAACGCCGCAGAGAACGCCGCGGCGCAGCGCTAGATGGGGCCGGTCGCCGGTGTTTTCTCGTCGCTCTGCAAGCGCAGCCAGGGGGCCGGCGGCTGTGCGATGATGCAAAAAGGGCCCCGGAAATGAGCACCTCTTTCCCGCAGGTCGACGCCCGCCGCTTCCCGGCCATGGCCGCGTATCTATCGGGGCTGCCCGACGGTCTTGCGTCGTATCCCGACTGCCAGGTCAAGGCGGTGTTCCTGCCGTCGGTGCTGGATGACTATCCGCTGCGCTCGGTGACGGGCGGGGCCCAGTCTTTCCGAAGGCGAGGGGGGGAGGCTCGTCCAGCTTTGCTGGAGGAGGGGGACCTGGAACGGTCCCCGGTCATCGATCAGCTGCCGCCGGTCTTGGCCGACTTGGTGCGCAGCCCGCCGCCCAGCAGCGCCTGGCTGCCCCAGGTGCACTTTCGCTGCATCCTGCGCGCGATCCTGGACCTGTACTTCCAGGGCGACGAAGCGGCGATGGCGGCCTGGTCGTATGGATCGCAGAAAAAGCTGCTCGGTGGGCCGCTGTATCGCGTGATGTTCGCGCTGCTGTCGCCAGAACGCGTGGTTCAGCTGGCGCCGCAGCGCTGGGGCCACTTTCATCGCGGCCTGTCGATGCACGTCGACATCCACCCGCAGCAAGTCGAAGGCACGCTGCGCTATCCGCCGAACATCTACCGGCGACTTGACCACGAGCTTTCGCTGGCCGGCATCCGCGCGGTGATCGAGCTGGCCGGCGGCCGCGACGTGCGCCTGGAGATCCTGGAGACCAGCCCCACGCAGGGCCGCAGCCGCATCACCTGGCGTTAGTTTGACGGGTCGCTTCAGCGGACGGAGCGCCGCACGGCCATCGACTCCTCCGGGCTCGGACAGTCCTGGGCGATTGGGGATCTTTGGGATGGGGTCGAGCAGGACTTCGTGGCCTGCGGTGCGTCGTTCTTGCTGGGCGCGGAGCAGTCGATGGCAGCGCGGCTACTGGGCGGGAATGCGGCGGCGGACGGACAGCAGGCGGATGGTCTTTTTCAGGCGCTTCAGGAACGGGATGCGCACGTTGGCCTTGCCGGTGACTTCGTCGAAGGTGCCGGCGATTGACAGCGTCTGGGCGTGGACTTGGCCGCCGTTGGGCTCGACGGCGGATCCGATCCGCGGCAGGTTGACGGCAAGCTCGCCGCGCAGGGCATAGCGAGCGATCACGGCGCCTTGCGGATCCGGCAGCGGGCGAAGTCGCAGGGCCTTCTGCACGGCGCGCACCGCTTCCGCATCGTATTTGTGGTTGCCCGAGCGAACGACCAGGCGCACGGCCAGGACTTCGCCGTGCTCGTCGATCTCGGCCTCGACTTCGGCCTCGCGCCCGACGGCCGCTTCGTCATAGGCATCGTGCGCGGCGCGGATCTCGGCCTGCAGGCGTTCCATGTTGTCGCGGCGCACAAGCCAGCCGGTCTCGGTCTTGTCGGGGGCCGGCGTCACCGGGCGCACAAGCTGTCGCAGGGCAAGCTCGCCGCGGCTGGCCGATGAGACCGACTTTTCCGGGGGGGCAAAGGCGGTCTCGACATCGCGTTCGACCTGGCGCCACATGGGGTCGACGCGCCCGCTGCGCACCGCTTCGACGCCTTCGCGCTCGGCCTGCTGCTGCGCAAGCGAAGCCCGCGCCGCCGCTCCTGGATCGCCGGGTTTGCCATCGCTGCAGCCGACCGTCTTGCACAGCGTGGCGCTGGGAAACAGGTCGATGCGTCCGGGCGGCAGGCCCTGCGTGCCTGTGCCTGTTGTCGGAACTCCAGCCCCGCTTGGGCTCCCCTCGGCCCCCGGTGCGCCACGGGCCGGCGAGGGAGCCAGCGTGCCGACTGCCGCCGGTCGACCGTTTGCTGCCAGCCGCGGCGGCGCGCCGTCGGTCTCCTGGGTCACTTTGGGCACCTTGGGCGGCTCGGGCGGCGGGACGCGATCGGGGCTGGGGACTGGCTGCGGCTTGGGCACCGGCGGTGGCGGTCGGTCCACGACGGGCTTTGGCAGCGGCGGGGGCGGCGGGGGCCAATCGACGACGGGCGCCAGAGTCGGTCGAGTCGGCAGAGCCGGCGCGGGCCGCGCATCGGACTGCAGCGAACGGGGCAGGGGACCCAGCGAAGCAAACGTGATCTCGGTCGGTCGGCGCGGTGGCGCGGGGCGCGGCAGCGGTCGAGCAAGCTGGTGCCAGGCGAAGACGGCCAGCGCGATATGCAGCCCCCCACTGCCCACGAGCGCCCACCCATCCCGCTTCCGACCCACGTCCATAGTGGTCAGAACATAGACCACATCGCCTTGCTTCCCAAACAGGGGGGGCTGCCAAGCGGCTCGCTGCGACCTCTGTGTGCTTGGCACGCAGGCATGATCCGGCAGTACCGCCTGTAGGCCGACCGACTGAACCGGGCTCGGCGCCGCTTCGGCCCACGATCCGCCGTCGCGCCGTCGCTGGCCCGGTTCGCTGGGCCGCTGGGCCGGGGGCCGACGCGTTCGCGCGGGGGGCTGCTCTGGGGCATGCAGATGGTCCGACCTGATGTTCGAAACCGTAGTGCGGACCGCCGCAACGGCTTGCGCCGGTGCGAATCGCGTAGTCGGGACCGCCGCAACGGCTTGCGCGGGTGCGAATCGCGTAGTCGGGACCGCCGCAACGGCTTGCGCGGGTGCGAACCGCGTAGACAGGACCGACACAACGGCTTGCGCGGGTGCGAACCGCG
Organism: Polyangia bacterium; assembly: GCA_041908565.1. Lineage (GTDB taxonomy): Bacteria > Myxococcota_A > Polyangia > Palsa-1104 > JAEUJZ01 > JAEUJZ01. Next base: position 5,197 of record JAYRFD010000198.1, read on the forward strand.
GAGTCGGAAGCGCCGCAACGGCTTGCGCGGGCACAAATCGCGTAGTTCAGGCCGCCGCAACGGCTTGCGCGGGTGCGAATCGCGTCGCTTGGACTGGCCCAAGGGCTTAGATGGCACAAATCGCGTGGTTCGGACTGGCGCAAGGGCTTGCGCGGGGGCCAACCCGCTGCTGGAACCGGCGTCAGGGCTTGCGCGGTCGCGACCCCGGTAGTCGCTCCGCGGTCAGCCGTTGCGCAGGCGTCTTGTGCGGAGTGCCACGCCGAGCCCCCGGGGGGCGGCGTACGCGGCCGCGAAGCCGGCGCGGGGCCGACCCTGGCACGTCGCAGATCCGGCTCGCTCGGTCGACGGTTGGCG
>JAYRFD010000199.1:0-4123 GCA_041908565.1 Polyangia bacterium
AGTTTTGGATCAGCTGATTTTGCATGGGAACCTCGAAGCCCGGCACGGTACTGCGCGTCTCTGCAGGGGGTCAATGTCTGATCCGTGAAGCGCATCGGAAGCGCGTCGCCTGTGAAGCCGTCCGCGGTTGCAGCCGTTCGTGATTGCAGCCGTTCGTGATTGCAGCCGTTCGTGATTGCAGCTGTTCGTGATTGAAGGCGCTTGTGCGGCGCACACAAATCGCATCGGGCGCACGGTGCGCTGTCGTAGGATGCGCGGCGATGACAGCTCGCAAGCGCGTACGCACAGTCGACTGGCTGGTCTCAGCGGTCATTTTTCTGCCCGGCCTGTTCTTCTTGTTGGTCGGCGAATTCAGTCGTCGCTATGGCACGACTCCCGAGTCCCAGCTGACCGTCGTGTCGGGCCCAGCAGACAGCGCGACGCGATCACGCGTTTCAGGCACCGACTACCTGCGCTTCCGCGTGTCCGGCTACACCGTGGACTACGCCAGCGATCAGCGCGGCTTTGGGCGCGTCCTACAAGCCATCGAACAGGGCGAGGCGCTGACCATCGGCATCTCTACAAGACGCGAGACGCTGTTTCCTCACAGCGACTGGGTCGCGCTGTACACGCTGTCTGTGGGCGGGCAGCAGTTGTGGAGCTACCAGGACACGGTGACTCATGGCTATCGCGGATCGAACGCTCCGTTCATTTTGGCGGCGTTTCTGCTGGCGCTTGGTGGCTGGGGCCTGATCACCTGCTATCGACAGCGTGGACAGATCGCCCGCGAACTATCTGCCCAGCAAATAGCTGCGCACTGGAACGATCCGCGCCGCATTCGGATGGCAGCCATCCTGATCTCGACGGTGTTTTACATCGCGATGCTAACTGCCCTGTTGCATCCTGACTCGACGGCGACGTCGGTTGGCGCCTTCGGCGAGCGACCGCTGGGCATGCCCGTGCGGCTGTTTGTGGGCTTGCTGTCGACGCTGTGCTTTCTGCCCACCCCGGTGGCCGCGCTGCACCTGTATCGCCTTGTGTTCCGCGCGGCTGGACAGGGCGGTGGCTTCGGCAAGGGAGACATCCTGCGCGCCGTCTTTGTCATGGGCTCGACCGAGGTCGACCTGCGAACGTCGCAGCGCATCGTCGTGGGAATCGGGCTGTTCTATCTGCTGCTGATGATCGCGTGGATCAGCTACGCCAGCTATCGCGGGATCTGAAGACGCTACAGACCGAAGTCGCCCAGCCAGGGCTGCAGAAGCTCGACCAAGGCTTTGATTCGTGGGATGTCGGACAGAGCAGCCGGTACCACGACGCGCAGACCGACCTCGCGACCCAGCACATCGGGCAGGACCGGGCAAAGAATTCCGTCGGCGACACCGGGATCCGGCAGCATGGCGTCGGGCACCATGGTGATGCCCAGCCCGGCGATCGCGAACTGCCGCAAGAAGTGGATGTGCTTGGTAATCAAGACGGGCGCGACCTTCAGTGTCTGCCCTTTCAGCGTCGTCCACTGACGGCCGTCTTCGCCGGGCGCTTCCCAGGCCAGCAGGTCGTGCTTGGCCAGATCGTCCAAGCTGCGCGGTGTGCCGCGACGCGCCAGATAATCGGCGCTGGCGATGGCCCAGACGCGAACCCGCGTGATCTCGCGCGATACCCACGGACCCGGCGGCGTGCGATCGCCGAAGTGGACCGCGACGTCGACGTCTTCCAGAAGCCCGCCGATTGGGTCTTCGCTGAACTGCAAGCGAAAGCCCAGGCGTGAATACTTGGTGCGAACGAACGACAGAAGCGGCGTGACCAAGTGCGGCGGCAAGCCAATCGGCAAAAGGGCGCGGAGCTCTCCGGCCGGCTCTGATCCGGCCTCGCGCACCGACGCCAGCAGCGCATTGGCTTCGTTGACCATCAGACGTCCGCGGCCCGCCAAGATCTTGCCGGCCTCGGTCAGCGGAGCCCCCAGGCGCGTGCGATCGACGAGCTGAACGCCGGCCCGCGCCTCGAGCTGATCGATGCGTCGGCGCAGCGTGGCCCGGGACATGCGCAGCGACTTGGCCGCCGTCAGAAACGAGCCGGTGTCAGCCACTGCCAAAAACGCGCGAAGCTCTTCCAAGTCCATGCTGCCTCCGTTTCGGATGGTGACGGCAGAGGGGGCGAGGGCCTACAACGCTCCTCTTTTCACGACCTTATGACCCTAACATCCCGCACCGCGACGGCTCAATCGCGTTTTCCAGACCGAGCCTGCGGTTCACCGATGCGCGCTGCCAACGCCCTGGCCCCGTCAGTTCCCGGCGAGGCGACAACGGAGTGCATGCGTTCGTATGATGATTTAATTCGCTATTTAGCTTTTATGTCTGAATGAGTATTTAGATAAAAGGAAGTTGCGCCCAGAAGGTTAATATTTCTTAATAAAGAGCCGTGCACCTTCGCTGGTTGAGCCCAGCGTCCAGGAATCCGCAGTCTGGAAACGATGGGTGTTGCAGGTTAGGCGGAGCCAAAGTGGGCAGGCAGCTGCAGACGACGGCGCAGCGTCAGCGCGTGGGAGCGGCAGCGAGCAGACAGCTGGGACCCACCGACGGAATCGAGGACCAAGGCGATGCCCCACAGCGCCCACGGACGGACGACGGGGAAGCTGATGGCATATCGACACAGGTGAAGCAGAGCCTGTTGCATGCGCATGCGGGCCTGGCCTTCCTCGGCTGTGCCGCGGCTCTGCTGCCACAGCCCGACGCTGGTGGAGAGTGCAGAGGTGTAGCCGATGCGGAACGATGCGGCCGGCGCACGACCCCGGCGCATGGCCGACAGGGCGCGGTCTAGTTCGCGCTGTGCGATGGCAAGCTCGCCCCGCGCAAGCGCAACGCGGGCAAAGGTGGCGTACAGCGTCATGCGATGCACGCGACTTGCCGTTCCTTCGGCTGCGATCAGAGCCAGCGCGTCTTTCAGTGCGTGGAAGGCTGGCTCGCTGTCGCCGTGCTGGAACTGCATCCAGGCCCGCCAGGTGCGGGCCGATGCGCGATATTGGGCGTTGCCCAGCTCGTTGCCCAGCTGCTCGCAGCGATCGGCGGCTGTCTGCAGGGCTGGCCAGTTTTCCACCTCGCAGAACAGCGCGCAGAGCATGTTGTTGGCCAGCGCTTCGCGCGCTCGATCCCCGCTTTCCTGTCCAGAGGTCGACAGGCTTTGAAAGGCCCGTTCGGCATCGCGAAAGCGTCCCTGCGACAGCGCCACCAGCCCGGCATACGCGACGTGGGCGGGCACCGGATCTGCCGCCAGCGGAGGCGCCTTGGCCAGCGTGTCGGCGCGGCGCAGGAAATAGTCTTGCAGCGGGCGCAGCGCGTACAGCGACGCGGTGAAACCCAGCGATGAAAGATACGAGATCTGGTGGCGCACATCGCCCAGCTCGTCGGCTGCGTGCAGGCCACAGAGCGCGATGTACAGCGCAATATCCTGACTGCCGCGCGCGATGTAGATCGAATCGCCGGTGCCGTCCAGCAGATCAAGCTGTTCCTGCTTGAGCTCTCGCTGCGTCGGGCTGACAAGAGGCGGCACGCCGCGCAGGCGATAGCGGACTTCGGTGACGCCTTCGGTCAGGATGGCCCACAGGCGACCGCCGGGCGTGCTGGGAATCGGCTTGCCGACGATGGACATGGCGCGCCGCACGGCCACCAGACAGGCTTCGTTTCGTCCCATGCCGTACTGCGCCCGCGCCAGACGACGCAGCGTTGCGGCACGCTGCACGGGGCTGGCGTCCGTCTGTTCTTGCAAGGCGGCGGCGCGTTCTAGCTGCTGGCAGGCCTGGTTCAGCAGGCCACGGCGCAAGGCCAGCTGACCGGCGCGGGCCAGAAACTGCGCTGCTTCGCGCGGGGCTCCACCCAGGTCGCAGTGAAAGCCGATGCGCGCGGCTTGTTCGTCCGAATCGGCGTAGACGCGGCGCAGGCTGGTGGCGATGCGGGCGTGACAGGCCGTACGTGTACCGTCGCTGAGATCGGCCAGCAGCCCTTCGCGCAGCTTGGCGTGGACGAAGCGCCAGCGATCGTCATCGACCTCTAACACCGCGGACTCGGCACAGGTCTGCAGCCAGTCGGAAAGACGCGGCTCAAAGTCGGCGAGCAGGGTCAGATCCAGCTCGCGCCCGGCCACCGCGGCCAGC
>JAYRFD010000200.1:0-6925 GCA_041908565.1 Polyangia bacterium
GTGCCGCTGCCACAGCGCGTACGCGACGGGGGCCAGCGCCATCGGCGTGCCTGGGTGGCCCGAATTGGCCGCCTGCACGGCATCCATGGACAGGGTGCGGATGGTGTTGATGCACTGCGTATCGATATCCAGCGACGGCGACGCGCTCATGAATTTCTCCTTGGGCGAGTGAGCGACTGCGAGGTAGGGGGATATGATAACCTGCCAAACATGCTCCTTCGGAAGAGATTCCCCTGGGGATCCATCGACTGGCCAGGCGCTCCCACGCTGAGCGTAGGACTGTCGTGATGGACCGGCGGGAAATGCCGAGGATGATCAATCAGTCGCAGCGACGGCAGCGCAGGATTAGTCGGCGTGTCGCTGAGCTGAGCGGGGGGATGCGATGAGCGGCGCAGCCGGCTGCCCAGAGTGCGGTGCGGAAGTTAAGTTCACCAAGCCAGGCGCGGTCCTTAGCATCTGCGAACACTGCCGCAGCGTCGTGGCCAAGCGGGGCCTGGACTACGAAAAGCTGGGCAAGGTCGCGCAGCTTGCCGACACCGGTTCGCCGCTGGCCATCGGTCTGCGGGGCGGTGCGCACGGTGGCTTCGAGATCGTCGGTCGCATGCAGTTCGACCACGGCGCCGGCACCTGGAATGAATGGTACTTGTCGACGGACGCGGGGCGCTTTCTGTGGCTGGCCGAAGCACAGGGGCGCTTTTATCTGCTGGCCCCCGTCGGGCCGGTGCCGCAGGCGCCCGCTTTCGATAAGATGCATCCGGGCCACAGCATCCACATGCCGCTTCCAAGTGGTGGGGGCGATACTGTGCTGCTGGCGTCGGAGGTGCATACCGCCAAGCTGGTCTCGGCCGAAGGGCAGATTCCGTACAGCTTCAAAGTCGGCCAGCCGATGCGCTACGTCGACCTGTCGGGCGCCAAGGGAGCCGTCGGCACGCTGGACTATGGCGCACCCGGTGAGTCAGAGATCCTGGGCTACTACGGTCGGCTGGTTCGGCTGGACGAGCTGAAGCTGGATCGCGCTTCGTTTGCGCCAACTCCCAAGGTGGCCAAAGCCGGCAAGCGCATGTCTTGCCCGACCTGCGACGGCGCGCTGGAGCTTCGCGCTCCGGATCTGAGCGAGCGCGTCACCTGTCCATACTGTCGCGCGCTGGTCGACTGCACCAAGCAGCCGCTGGTCGCGCTGAAGACCCTAAAGAAGCTGTCGGCGGATCTGGAGCCCCGCTTCGCACTTGGTTCGCAGGCGACGCTGCGCGGCCGCAGCTTCACCGTCCTGGGTCACATCCAGCGCGAGATCACGACGGGCGATGGCGGGCACTGGGACGAATACCTGCTGTGGACCGGCGACAGCGACGCAGATAGCGCGTTCTTCTATCTGGTGGACTCGGGCGGTCACTTCAGCTTGGTTGAGCCGATTCCGTTTGGCGAAGTCGGCGGCGGCGATCGACATCGCTACACGCGCGGTCACTTCTGCACCTTGGCCGAGCAGTGCACGACGCGCGTCTCGCACGTAAACGGCGAATTCAGCTGGGCCGTTGAGCTGGGCGAGACCGTCGACGTCAAGGACTACGCCGCCGATGGCGTGATGATCTCGCTTGAGACCAGCAAGGGCGAGCGCCGCGAGATCAACGCATCCTTGGGCTTCTACCTGGACAGCGACGAGGTCTGGGCCGCCTTCAAGCTGTCCGGCAAGCCGCCAAGCAAGCCCTGGGTCGCGCCACACCAGCCCAATCCGTACAGGCCGAAGTGGGAACGCCAGAAGCGAGCGTTTGGCTGGGCGTCGCTGGTGATGATCGGCCTGCTGGCCTTTTCCTGCGCACGATCCGGTCATCAGAAGTACAGCTGGGACATCAACACCGTCGTCGGTGTCGAGCCCGGGGCCGAGCATATCTTGATCAGCGACCCCTTCGATCTGGCCAAGTCGGGATCGCAGGTAGCTGTCGAAGTCAGCCTGAAGACGCAGGTCGATAACTCGTGGCTGGCGACCGATGTGTCGCTGATCAACGAAGAGACCGGCGAAGCGCATACCGTGGGGCTAGAGGCCGCGTACTACTCGGGCTACTCCGACGGAGAAAGCTGGAGCGAAGGCAGCCGGACCGCAAGCGCTGTCATTCCTCAGGTGGCCGGCGGCAAGTACGTCATCCGCATCGAGCCTTCATGGCCTGTGCAGCAAAGCTGCAGCATCTCCAGCGACTGCGGGTCGATCCTGGACTGGAGCTGCGTGTCCGGAAAGTGCGTGCGCAGCTGTGGTCTGCCTCCGACGCGAACCGTGACCGTCACCAGCAGGGCCGAAGGCGACTCGCTGCCCACCACGCGCGTCGAGACCGTTCCACGCTCGCTGCCCTCGATCCCATTTGGCCGTACGTACGGCAACTGTCCAACGGGTCGCGTCTGTTCCAACAACCTGTGCGTGCTGCCGGCCACCAAGATGAACCTGCGCATCTCACAGCCGACGACGCGCTGGGGGTATGCGTTCTGGCTGTGGGTGCTGCTGGCTTTTGTGCCGATGTGGAACTTCTTGGCCAAGAGTCGCTTTGAGCAGCGCCGAACCGAGGACAACAGCTAGGAGGGGCCATGGCCAACGAAGAACAAATTCCCAGCCAGCCAGCCCAGCCTGTCGCCGCTGATGCGGTGGAATCGCCGTCGCTGATCCAGCGCCTGCGGGCCTTCCAAAAATCGCTGGGCCTGTATGGGTTGTTCTGCGCGGCGATCCTGTTTCTGCAGCTTTTGATCGAGCTTCGCGGCTGGGGCTTTTCCCCGGGCGAGCGCGTTCATGTGCCGCCAAGCGTGCGGCAGTCACCGGGCGGATACCGCTCCTATCACTTCTGGCACCGCGGAGTTCACGGAGGGAAATGATGCTTCACTTCTGGGAAACGCACTGGGGACAGCTTGTCTCTGCCCTGCTGTATTCGCTGATCGGCATTGGCATGTTCGCGCTGGCCTTTACCGTTCTGCGCAAGATGATGCCGTTCAACGTCTACAAGGAGCTTGAGGAGGATCAGAACATCGCCCTCGGCATCCTGATGGCCTCTGTGATGATTGGCATCTCGCTCATCATCTCCTCCGCCATCCGCTGATCTTCGCGCGCCGTCGTCGACGTCTCCGCGACGGGGCGCCATCACCCGTCTCGCACGCCGCCATCGTCTGCCACACGGCGCCATTTCCCACCATGCGCCACCGTCGTCTGCCACGCGGGGCCATCTCCCACGATGCGGCGCCATCGCCCGCCATGCCAAGCGACTGCATCGCGACCTGCGCTTTCGGCGACCGTGCCGACTTGCCGACCGCCTAGATGAAGATGCGATCCAGGTATTCCTGAAGCTTGATGGGGTCGGCGGGCTGGCTGCGGAAGGCGACGTGTCCGTCGGGGCGCAGCAGGTACAGGCACTCGGCGCGGGCGCCATAGATCTTGTGCAGGTTGCCGTCTTCATCCAGCAGGATCGGCCCGGGCCAGCTGGGATCGCCGCCGACTGCAGTGTGCTCTGCGACTTCCACCAGAAAGACGCGAATGGCGCTGGGATGTCGATCGCGCACGCGATTGCCCATGTTGACCAGGCGGACATAGGCCTCGTCGGTCTCGGCGGTGCCGGCGAACAGCAGCAGCACGTGTTGGCCTTCGTGCAGCAGCGAATACAGACGACGCGGTTCCTTGGTCTGCAGATCCACGGCGCGGCCATCGAAGGCGCGCTGTCCAGGGGACGGGCCGTGGCCGAAGTCCATCCACTGCCGCAGACCGATGGTCATCTCGGCGGGATGGGGGCCGGCTGGTTCGGGATAGACCTTGGCTGGGCGAGTCAGTCGGCTTGCGTGGTGCTGTCCGACGATGGGGCTGTGCGGATATCCCAGGTCCAGCATCGACAGGTTGCGCGACACCGTGCGCCGCACCAGGCCGAATTCACTGACCAGCTCTAACAGGCGGTTGCGCACGCTCTGCGCGACGGAGCCATGCATGGTGAACAGATCGTTCAGTCCGCGCGTGGCCAGATCCGATGTCTGCATCAGCTCGGCGGCAACCGGGCTGCGTTCGGCTTCGTAGGAATCCAGCAGCACATCGCGACCGACGCGGCGATGAACCAGCGCCAGCTTCCACGCCAGGTTGAACGCATCCTGGATGCCCAGGTTCATCCCCTGCGCGGTCGACGGGCTTAGCGTGTGTGCAGAATCGCCGGCCAAAAAGACGCGGCCTAACCGGAACGCGGCGGCCAAGCGGCACTGGATCGTGTATTCGTGCATCCAGGTTGCGTCGACGATGCGCGCATCCTGTGGCCCGCGCGTGTTCATCAGGTACTGGAAGTTTTCAAGCGTCGGGGCCAGACCGGCATCCAACGCCACCAAGCGATAACGACCCTCCGCCGGCAGCGGGAACACACCCAGCGAGCCGTGCTCGGACACAAAGCCGAACACTTCGTCTTCGGCATGATAAAGCGCCCACTGCAGCTTGACGTCGGCTTGCAGGACGCGCTGGCGATAGGTGCTGCCCTGCCACGGGATATCCAAAGCGTGACGCACGGCGCTATTGCCACCATCGCAGCCGACCACCCAAGCGGCCCGGATCGAGTCCTCGGCCTGGCCCGCGCCCCGGCTGCCAAAGACCAGCACGCTGCCGTCTTCTTGCTGCAGGCGTTCGAAGCGGAAGGGGCGTTCGACCACGATGGCGCGGGCTTGCAGGTGTTCGATCAGGATTTGTTCCGTGTCGTGCTGCGGCAGGCTCAGCATGTACGGATAGGACGAATCAAATTCACCGACGGTGAAGTGGAAGATTCGCCGCAGATCCGGCGTGTACATGCTCAGCAGGTGCAGGGCCCGCCCCTTCCTCAAGAAGTCTTCGACCAGGCCCATCTGTTCGAAGACTTCCAGGGTTCGCGTGTGCAGGATCTGCGCTTTGGAAAACGAAGACGCGTTTCCATCGCATCGACAATGCGGCACGAAATGCCATGGCGCAGAAGCTCGCAGGCCAGGGCCAGCCCCGTCGGGCCAGCCCCAATGATCAGCACATCACAGTCCGTCGGGGGAAGGGCAGGATCAGACATCCAAGGTCGCTTTGCAGTAGCTGCAGGAAATGCGTCCGCGGGCCGATGCGGGCACGGCGGCAGAACAGTTCGGGCATCGTACAAGACGCGGCTTGGTGGACTCAATGCGCGTCGCCAGATCTTTCACTTTGTCTTCGCTCTGACGGGCCAGCATGTTCTGCTGGAAGTCGCCGAAGTAACCCCAGTTGCGCGCGATAAGTCCCATCGCATAGTCCACCGCGCGCTGCTCGTCTTCCATCAGCACGACCTGCTGTGCGCCGATGGCTTCTGACCACTGCTGTTCCACCTTGTCGCCAGGACGGCCCGATGGCCGACGGAGAAACCAGGTGTTCCAGTCCAGCGACACGTCCTGCCACAGCGCGATCGAGTCCGCATCCTGCGCGTGTTCTTCGCCCAGGTAGTGCTTGACCTGCTTGTGCGGCACGCGCTTGTGCATGGTCGCATCGCCGAACACGATCAAGAACGGACGCTCGGCGTTTGGCGTGCGGACGTGGTGCTTGATGTAGTAGGCCAGCATGCCGTAGCTCTCGGGTTCGTCGCCGCCACCGCCTTCACCAACCAGCGCCTTCAATCGATCTTCCAGATCGAAGCCCTTGGCAAAGTCGGTGACCTGAAGCGGCCACTGATCGCAGCCCGCGTCGCCGATGGCCATGAAGCTGACTTCCAAGTCCGGTCGGTACGAAGACAGCGTGTTGAACAGAAGAGGCAAGCGATCGAAGATCTCGGCCGGCCAGGTCTGCATTGATCCCGTCACGTCGACAGCGACGATCAGCGGATTCGGCGACTGCGACACGATGTTCTTCTTGGGCGTGACCACCTGCATGTTGGGTTCGCGCTTCTTGGTGTACGTGCGCGGACCGGCTGCTTCGGCTTTGGCTGCTTCTTCATCGCGCGACTTCTTGGTGCTCTCCGAGTACTTGTACGCCTCGGGCGCGCGCCAATCAGACATGTCATCAGACCACGAATACATCCCGCACTCCTTTTGCGCTCACCGCGCGTCCAACGGGGCCAAGCCGGTCGCATCGACCGCTCGGTTCGCCGGAAACTCGCGGCGGAAACGTTCTACCAAGTTGTGTTCGTCCAGATATTCGGCGACGCAGCGCGGGACCAGCCGGCGCCAGTCATCGCCCCCCTGCAGCATGGCTTTGCGCACGGCGGTTCCGGTCAACCGCGTGCGATCTCGAGGCGCCACGATCACGATGGGATGCACGACCGGATAGATGCCCTGCATCAGATCGCGCACATAGTCATTGGCGGTTACGAACGCGCCCAATCGACCCCCACACGTCGCAAGCTGCGCTTCGATCAGATCACGTACCAGCAGTCGCCACTTGGGGCCGTTGCCCAAATCAGGAACTTCAAACAGTGAATAGTTGTCGCGACCCGCCAGCACGCGGCGGATCATGTCTGCGGTCTCAGCGGCGGAAAACGGATTGTCGGCGTCATGCCGGTTGCTGCTGCCGATGCCGATCAGCGCATGCTGCGCGGAATCTGACAGACCTCGCAGCACGGCGGCATGCCCCAAGTGCACCGGCTTCCAACGAGCCACCATGGCGATTCGCTCGACGGGCAAGCGCACAGGCGTTTCGTCGCAGGCTGTGCCCGCGCTGTCCGCCCCCGGCTGCGAGTCGTGCGACATCACTCTTCCTTTTTCTTTTTCTTCTTCTTTTTGTCACCGGGGCGGGCGGGGTTCGCCCAGTTTTCTCCCCAGCCTTTGTATAGGTCCGAGCTGAAGCGTTCCCATTCACCACGTGTGCGTGGCGGAGGAAAGGGGATCGGAGGCATGGCTTCGCTGCTGGTCTTGACCACTTCGATGGAGTTGTCTGCCAGAATCTTGCCGACCTGGAACAGCTTCCAGGTGTGTTGATTGCTGGCATCGACGCGGATGCGTGCGCCCGCCA
>JAYRFD010000201.1:0-1805 GCA_041908565.1 Polyangia bacterium
AGGGCGTTGATGATGTCGGTCGGCAACAGGCTGCGGGCATCCAAGCGCTCGGGATCCAGCAGAATTTCAATCTCGCGCTTGGTGCCACCGACCAGGGTCACCTTGCCGACGCCCTGGACGTTTTCCAGCTTCTTGCGCACGACCTCGTCCGCAAGCTCGGTCAGGTCGCGCATCGGCATGGTCTCGGACGACAGCGCCAAGCTCAGAACCGGGCGGTCGCCGGGATCCAAACGCTCGATCAGCGGGTCCTTGGCGTCCGTCGGTAAGTCGTTTTTTATGCGTGCTAATTTTTCACGCACGTCGTTGGCCGCGTCGTTGATCTTGATGTTCAGGTGGAAGACGATGACGACGCTCGAGACGCCTTCCAGCGACTGCGACGAGATCTGCTTCACACCGGTGACGGTGTTCAGCGCCTCTTCGATCTTCTTGGTGATATCGGTCTCGACCGACTCGGGACCGGCGCCTGGCCAGGTCGTGGTAACGGTCACGACGGGCAGGTCGACGTTGGGAAACTCATCGACGCTGAGTCGTCGCAGTGCAAAGAGCCCCAGCACCACGAAGGCCAGCATGATCATCGTGATGAAGACGGGCCGGCGAATGGAAAGATCAGATAGCAGCACGGAAATTCCTCCCCGAAAGGGGTCTTCCCCGAAAGGGGTCTACTGGATCAGGACCTGCGCCAGCCGTCGTACTGCGGTGGCCCAGCGGTCTTACTTCTTCGCTGCGGTGCCGCCTTTTTTCGGGCTCGCCGCGTTCCCTGCATTTGTCTTGTCCGCTTCTTTTCCGACGGCAACAGGGGCTTCTTTTTCGGCTTCCTTGGCGGCGCTGTCTTTGCTGCTGGGCAGGGTGGTCTCGTGCGCTTGCACGGCGATGCCCGGCTTCAAGCTACTGGGCGAGCTGATGACGATCTGATCGCCCTCGGCCACGCTGTCGATGATCTCGACCAAGTCGCCATCGGACAGGCCGCTGCGCACGACCAGCTTTTCAGCGGTGCCGTTCTTGATGCGCCACAGCACGCTCTGCTTGTCGGCTTCTTCGCCCGAGTCATCACCGGTGTCCAGCGTCGCTTCTTGCCGCAGAGCTTGCGACGGCACACCGACGGCCTGGCGCTCTCCGCCAACCGTCACGTAACCCGTGGCATACATGCCGCCCTTCAGCACGCCGTCGGGATTGGGAATGCGGACGCGCAGTCGAATGGTTCGCGTGCGTGGATCGACCGTGGGATTTACGGCGGCCACTTCGCCTTCGATGGTCCGCACGTTGTTCGACTTCACCTGGAATTCCACCTTGGCGCCTTTGGTCAGGCCCGATGCCAGGTCGGCGGCCACCGAAGCGACAAGCTCCATCGCCGAGTTATCGACGATGGTGACGATGTCGCGGTTCTTCATGGTGTCGACGTATTCGTGCAGCGACACGCCGCGGCGGCTGATCACGCCCGAGATCGGCGCCACATAGCGTGTTTCACCGACGGCATTGCGCGCCAGATCGCGCGAGGCACGCGACTGATCCAGCTGCGCCGCTGCACTTTGCACGGTCACGGTCGCCAGCTTCACGGCGCTGCGTGTGTCATCGAGCGTCTTTTGATCGGCCGCGCCCTGCGAATTCAGCTGCTCGACGCGGGCCAGGTCGCGCTTGAGGCGTTCCAGATCGGCCTGCGATCGCTGCAGCTGCGCTTCTGCCACGCTGACCGCGGCCTGTGATCCACGAAACTGCGCGTTCTGATTCTGCGCTTCGATGCGCGCAATCAGCGCCCCCTTCTTGACGTAGTCGCCTTCATCGTAGTTCTGCACCACGACGACGCCACC
>JAYRFD010000202.1:0-1967 GCA_041908565.1 Polyangia bacterium
CGACCCCCATCCCCGACAACGTCAGGCCCGGCCCACCGCCCGAACCCACGCCCGTCCGCCCCACCACTCCGCCCTAGCTCGCATGACGCGGGCACCGCACGGACATCGCAGACCCTGTCCCCGTGCTTGTTGTCGCAACAAACGAAGTCACAGCATCGCTGCCGGTTGCGTCGCAAGACGCCACCGTAACCGGGCGGTCCATCCGCGTTGCTGCGCGCACATCCGGCGGGCTCAGCGCTTGGGGCGGGGCGCTGATGCCAGCTCGGCCTTTACCCTTTTGTCCAGCGCCTTCATTGCGCCGTCCGCGAGCACGCGACACGCGCTCGGGTCGATCATAGGGTCGGGCTGAGAGGCGGCCGGCCGGCTGGGCGCCCCCGATCTCATGGCCGCGCGCTTCTTCACCCGTTCGTCCAGGCCCGACACCGACGGATGGGTTGATATCAAGATGTCGCAGGGCAGGGCAGCCACCTTTTGGATGCTGGCGCGGAACGACTCGACTAGGCTCGGGTGTGTGGCATCGCCGGTGAAGCGAAAGCCATCGTTCGAGATGCTGGAGATGCTATCGGCGTACACGATGTTCAGACAGCGCGCGCCCTCACACGACCGCCACGTCCACGTCGTCGCCCCGGGAGTGTGGCCCGGCACGTAGTGGGCAGTCACCGTCACATCGCCAAGCGACACCGACTCGCCATCGCGCACGATGCGAATGTTCTGCACCTTCGGAAAGTATTCGTCCGGCCCCCGCGGCGCCTGCGGGTCTTCGGGCACTGGCGCGCCCAATTCCAGGGCGCGGGCCGTGTTCACGCTGGCCAAAACCGTGGCCCCCGTATAGCGCTGCAGCGCGTTCACGCCGCCCACATGATCGAAGTGCCCGTGCGACGTCAGGATCAGCTTCACATCCGTGGTCTGCAAACCCAGCGCGCGAATGTTGCGGTCGATCTGCGCAGCGCTTTGCTGCAGTGCCCCATCGACCAGGATGTGGCCGCGCGGCGTGGTCACAAGCACAGACGACACTCCCGCCGGGCCCACGAAATAGGTGTTGCCGTGGATCTTGAAGGGCTCCCACGGAGCGTTCCATTCCGCGCAGCTTGAACACTGCGCCGGTGGATCGGGGATCAAGGCCGGCGGCTGGCCAGGCACACTTGCGACCGGGCCGGACGTCGCCGGCAGCTGGGGCAGACCGGCGGCCGGCACAGCGACGATGGATAGGGCCAACAGAAACGACGAGGCGATGCGGATCATGCGCCCATCCTAGCCAAGTTTCGCGCGCCGCTGCTGCTGCTCTGCCGCGATTGTCGGAAGCGATGCCAAGGTCGCGAGGCGACTGGGCCGGATCAGTAGTTGATCTGCATGTGCAGGCGCGTCACGTGACCGCTCTCTTGCTTGTAGGGGTATTTGTCTGAGGTGCGGTCGCTGATCAGGTACGAAACGACGACCTCAAATGCCGGCACCAGCTGCCACTCGGCTCCGAACTCGACCTCGCGCACTTCGTAGTGTGGTGCATTGGGAAAGAACTTCTTGCCCCCGCTGTACAGCGTGCCGCGGATAAACGGAATCAGCGCAGGCGTTCCCAAGACATGCGCGAAGCGCCACATCGCCTGCGCATAGCCGCCGTACAAGAAGCGGCTGTCCACTCGGCTGGGTTCATCGACGCCCAGGGACGGGCTGACTCCGATGTTGAATTCGCAGATCAGGCCAAGCGGCTTCGGATAAAGGACCGCGCTCAGGTGTCCGCGCGCATCATCCAAGGTGTTGTCGGCGGACGCAGACGTGATGGGCGGGCCGTCCTTGGGGGACTCTAGCTTGACGGTGTACTTGCCGTAGTAGCCGCCGCCAAGCTCCAGGAACTGGCTGCCCAGCGCAAAGGGCCAGGTGACGCGCGCGATGACGTGCGGGAAGGCGTTGGCCTCGGCTCGGTTCAGAAGCTGGCCGTTAAAGACGCCGAAGCCGACCACGCCGTAGTCGCC
>JAYRFD010000203.1:0-4925 GCA_041908565.1 Polyangia bacterium
AGCCGCAAGGGCAGACCGCACTGGCAGAGCCTCTGTTGACTGCGCTGTCGCTGCAGCCTGATCTGATCGTCGTGGTCTCGGACGGATTTGAAAACGATCCACCAGCCGCCTGTGACGCCATCGTGCGCGCGTTTCGTCAGCACATCGATCGCAAGCGCGCCGTTTCGATAGTGCATGCGAACCCGGTGTTTGATTCCGATCGCTTCATGCCGCGCGCGCTGGGGCCGTCGATCGCGACCATCGGCCTGCGCGATGCGGAAGACCTGCTGACCATGCTCGGCTTTGCTCGATTTGCCGACGGCAGCGCTCCACTGGCTGAACTGGAACAGTACCTGGCCGAGCGCGTGCCCCAGCTATTGCGGCGCTTGGCTGCACGGACCGAACGGGATGGATCCAGTCAGGCCACCGGCCCGCACGGTGAGGTGCGACGATGAAAGCAAGCCCAGGGTTGCTTCAGTCGCTTTCACTGCAGGGCTTGGTGCCTGCGCCGCCGCAGCAGTGTGGGGCCGTCCGGTTGGTGCCTCTTCTGCGCGCGCAGGTGCGAAACGATCTGCGGTTGTCGCTGCGCAGTCATGCCGAACCGCTAACCATGGTCGCGCTGGATGGAGAGCCGGATGGCCTGCGCGGGGATCGCTGGATCCACAACGGCCTGAAGTACTTCGGTTACGTGCCGCATGGCATGGTGGTGTCGTTTAGCGAAGACGGAAGTCCCGTCGCAGCCATGGGCGGACAGCTTGTGGGCGGCGACGATTCGCGCACCGGTGGATCGGCTGCGGGGCGGTCTGTGCGGCTGGTGCATCGGATGGTGAAGCGCACCGGCGATCGACAGCTTCGCCTGTTGCCTTTGCACCTGGCGATGGAAGGTTTCTTGGCGCTGCACTTCGGTGGACCCGACATCGCGTGGAGCGAGTATTCGCAGCAGACCCTTCGTCACGGTCTGGATCCGCGAAGCGAATCCGCGGTGCTTGGACGCGGCGTCGTCGGGCTAGAGGACGCGCTGCGGATCTTCGAGATCCACGAGTCGCAGTGCGGAGTGATCGTCTGCGTCGCAGATGCGCTGGCCTCGGTGTTTGTGGTGCCTCATCCGGGCGACTACCGCGCGCTGCACCGCAGCCTGATCGAAGATTTCTATGGTGAGCTGATCGCGCACTACAGCACCCAAGTGCAGGACCTTCCGTCTTTGCAGCGTGGCAGCGAATCGGTGCAGAACGCGCGAACGCTGGCGGATCTTCGTCGCTGGCTGATAGGGGAACGCGATCACTGGGCCCACGTTGGGCAGGTCTTGGCCAACGGCCTGCTTGGGCGGGCCGTGCGGGCCGAGCGGCTGTATCGCATGGGGCCCTTCGTGCTGCAGCGCTTTGTCAGCAGCTTGCAGCTAGACAATGAAAATCACATCGGCGAAGCGATCGTGCGCGACGACGGAACGGTTGAGTATTTGAAGAGCTTTCGGCTGTCTGACAAGCAGGCCAAGCGCGCGTATCTGCTGCAGAACTTGGCAGCCCACCACTGGAACTTGGATGCGGCCGCAGCGGCCCAAGGGCAGACCAAAGATCAGTGGGTGCAGCGTCTGATCAACGCAGGCTTCGACTATCTGCTGTCAGATGCCGTCCTGCGCGCTGCCCGCAAGCGCTAGTGATCGGGCCTGGATCGGCGGCAATTTCTCGACGGAAAACTGTCCCCGTTGGCGAGTGTTTCCGTGGTACGGTATGGGGCGGAGTTTGCTATGCGTGGCATACGGAACGTCTCTGTCTGTTTGACACTGGCCTTGGCTGTCCCTGCATTCGTTGCAGTGCAAGACGGCAGTGCAGCGAAGAAGAAGCCGGCGAAGGCCAAGAAGCCACCGCCTGCCAAGGCGAAGGCGGCTCCACCGGCCAAAGCGACCAAGGACGCTCCTCCCGCGGCGGCCAGTCCAGCGCCGCCGACAGCGGAGTCCAAGGCGCCCGCGGCAGCACCGCCGCCAACGCCTGTTCCGGCAGCCATCGCTGCGCCTTCCGTAGCCACTGCGCCCGCAGTCCCGGCTGCTAGCTCGGCGCCCAGTCCCAGCCCGTCGGCTCCCCCGGCCCCGCAGAACACCGCCAGCCCCGCCAGCGGCAAGCCCGCGGTTTCTGCCAGCGTTCCTGCAGCAACACAGACCGCAGCCGCGCCCGACCTGACGATCAGGCCAGTGACTCCAGCCCCTGCACCGGTTGATGCCAAGCCGAGCGAGCCAGCCAGCGACGATGCCGCGACGCGCGTCGTTCGTTTGGCCCGCGAAGGGCGACGTGACTTCAAGGCGGGGAAAACCGCCGAGGCTCTGCGCAAGCTGCGGCAGGCGACGGAAGACGGCGAGCGCGATCAGATTGCACCTGATGTGCGCGCCCAGATCCACTTGATGTACGCGTGGGCGCTGTGGTCATCCGGCGATGGTGTCGCGGCGCAGCAGCAAGCAGAGCGCGCGGTCGAGCTTCAGCCCGAGGATGCCGAGGCCCACCACGACCTGGCCGAGCTACAGCAGGAAAACGGCCAGCGCGATGAAGCCAGGCGAAGTGCGCAGCGGTCTCTGGATCTGGGTGTGCGAGGGCGGTCCGCCGACGAGATGCGCACCATCGTGGGTGGGACGGAGCCAGCCGGCTGGCGATCGCGCCTGCATGGGCAAGCCGAAGTCAGCATCGGCTTTGATTCAAACGCTGCGCAGGGCGATGACTATCAAACGATCGCCGGCAAGTCGACGCGCGGAGCGGCCAAGAACCAAGCCGAGCGCCTGGCCAGTGTGCGCATCTTCCGTTCGCTGCGCGAAGATCCGATCCTGGGCCCGACGGTGTATCAGCGCGCAGTGCAGGCTGACTACGCCACGGCACAGGCCGCGCAGTCGCAAGTCGGCCTGCCCTTGGATGTCTCGCTGGGGGTTCGCTACAGCTTCCTGAAAAGCCAGAGCGTGGACTTGTCCGCTGGATATCAGTTTGGGCAGCTGTTCATGCTGTTTGCTCAGGCCGCCGACAACAACCTGTTTCCATCGGCCGAGACCTACCACCTGCAGCGCCACACCGCGACGTTTCTGGCCCAGCTACAGCCCACGTCGGCGCTGGATGTTCGCGCGCGGCTTGACGGCTTTGTGACGATGAGCGGCCTTTCGCGCTTTACCCCCTTTCAGGGCGGCCTGCAGGCCAGCGGGCACGGCGTGTACAGCTGGTCACCGCGCTGGCATACGCATGCCGATCTGGCCTACCTGTTCCGTCAGTCGTTTGACCAGCCAAACGATGGCTATCTGAACGGCCATCGCATCCGCGTCCTGCTGGGGCAAGAGCTGCGCTGGCGCTTCCTTCGTCCGCTGCTGTCGTATCGCTTCACGTACGACGCAACGGGGACGCTGCAAGTGCAGGCGCCGCTGGCCATCATGTATGCGTCCAGCGCGATTCCGACAGACCCGCCGATGCCGGCCAACTTGGGAACGTACACATACAACGCGCCGCTCAGCTATCAGGGGCACCAAGCCAGCTTGAGCGCGACCGCCAGCCTGCCCCTATCGATCGAAGCGATGGCCGCGGTGCGCTACGAATTTCAGCTGTACAGCGGGCTGTATTCGACGACCTATGTCGGCAACGCCGTTGGATCGATCCCGGCGCTGGCGCCATTTAACTTGCCGGATGTGCAGCGCGCCGATCATCGCGTCTCGATCGATCTTGCCGCCAGTCGCGAGCTGCCCCATCACTTGCGGCTTGGCCTGGCCTACGGCCTGCTGGTCAATCTGTCGAATGTCGCAAACGTCCTCGACAACCGCAGCTTCACCAAGCACTCGATCATCGCCAGCTTGACCTACGCGCGCTAGCTTTGCTTTGGCGTGCGGCGCTGGCTGCGCCGGCTTCCCCAAACAGCAGGGCCGCATCGGCGCGCGCGATCGCCCGCTGCGCCCTTAGCCGAAGTTCACCGACAGCGTGTCGCGACCGCTGTGCAGATCCCAGAACTTCGCGGCGATGTCGTTCGGATCCAGGCTGGCGTTGCCGAAGTCGAACGCCGTCCCCTTCACCATGCCCATGACAACCACTTCGCCAACGTAGATGTCATCGGCCTTTAGCTTGGCCGACAACAGACCGGTCAGCTTGTGCTGTGCCGCCTTGCCAATGGCCAGGTCAGCGGCCTGGAATTGCGTGGCCATCGCATCGACGCGGGGATCGTACATGCAGAAGCCACCGCCGGTGACCAGCACCGCACCCTTGGCGGCCTTCAGATCGGCGTGCGCTGCCTGCACGGCTGCGACCAGACCCGTCACCGATACATCGAAGCTGCGGCGCAGGCCTTCGGCCGTCGCCGTCGTCAGATCTCCGCTGCCGCCGGTGTACGCGTTGTAGTGCACCACCGCGATGGGACCCAGTGCAGTGCGCGCCGCAGCAATCATGGCGGTCACGGCTGCTGGATCGCCCAGGTCGGTGGGGAATGCCGCGGCCTTGATGCCCTTAGATTCCAGGGCTGCAACACCGGCGGCCAGCTTGTCGGCGCGACGCGCGACCAGAGCGACGTTGTATCCCTCGGCGCCGAACTTGCGAGCAACGGCATCCGAGATCCCGGGGCCGTATCCACAAACAACGATGGTCTTTGACATGGCGAACGTGACTCCTTCGACTGACGTTGGCGTTGTTGAAGACCGTCTCAGACGTCGCGTGACGTGGAAGCTGAGATCGGACTGGGACTGCAGTGTCGGAAAGCCGGCCCGCGTGGACCTGCCTGCTTGCCCTTGCTGCATGGCAATGGGGCACGATGAATCCACGGTGCGGGCGACGCAGGCGGCGGCTGTCCAGTGCGCTTGCAGTATCGCGCCAATTTCTTGTTGAAGGGCATGCTTTTCGCTGGCGCTGACCGATGCGTGCGCTGCAGCGCACATGCGCACACCCATGGCTTGCCGGGGGTGGTGCCGCGCGCGGTGCACTGCTGTGTTGCACGACCAAACGACG
>JAYRFD010000204.1:0-6238 GCA_041908565.1 Polyangia bacterium
CGCTGACCGACATCATGACCGTCGGCGCAACGGGAATCGAACTGCTCAATCGCAAGAACGCGCTGGCCATGGATCCTCAGCCCCCTCCCCCACCGCAGCCCGTTCTTCAGCCGATGGCCAACTGGCGCAACAAGGATCGGGCACGCGAAAGTGACAAAAAGGAATCGCGAGCCAGTTCGACCGCTGACATGGACGTCGGTGCGGCCGCCGGAGCCGCAGCCCCGGGTGCGCCGATGCGTGCCCGCAAAGCGGACGAGAGCGCAGTGCGTGCCGACATGAAAGCCCCGGCCAAGATCTTGGCTGCTCCCATGGCGCAAGGCGCCCCCGCGCCGGAGATGCCCGCCCCTGCCCCAGCGATGGATCGCGAGGAAGCGAGCATGAGTGCTCCGGCGATGCGTCGCCCGATGGCCAAGCCGATGCCGTCTCCCTCGGCCGGTCGTCAGGCTGGTCCTTCGACGCCGATGGCTGTTCCGCCGCCGCCCCCCCCGCCGCCGCCCCGGGAAACGATGGATGAACAGCGTCGGGAAATGACCGTTTCGCGACGTCCGCCGATGCAGATCGCCAGCGGTGATCGCTCGCCCCCGCCCCCACCTCCCGCCGCCGAGCCGTACGAAGGCCGCCTGCGCGATGTGATGGATCTGCTGAAGCAGAAGCGGCCGCAGGAGGCCCAGAAGGCTGCGCAGAAGTGGCGTGACGACGATGCAGGTGATGTGCTGGCGCTGATTGGTTTGGGGGAAGCGTATGAAGCATTGGGTCAGCTGCCGCAGGCTTCTCGCGCATATGGGTCGATCATCGATCTGTTCCCCGGCCGCGCGGATCTGCGTCGCTTCGCAGGCTCGCGTCTGGAACGGGTTGCTGTGCGCTATGCCAAGTCGATGGAGCTGGCTGCGGATACGTTCCGCAAGGCCAAGGACTCGCGCGCGGATCATCCCAACAGCCATCGCTTCTTGGCGTACTCGCTGCTGCGCCTGGGACGCTTCGCCGAAGCGCTGGATGCCATCATCGCCGGTGCCACGCGTCAGTACCCCGGTGGTCGCTTCCGCGGTGTCGAACGCATCCTGGCTGACGACGTTGGCCTAGTCGCCGCTGCCTGGATCCGCAAAGAGCCAAGCCGCGACAAAGAAGTTCGCGACCGTCTGCGCGGCCTGGGCATCGAGATTCCGCAAGGCCCCTCGCTGCGCTTCGTCCTTAGCTGGGAAACCGACGCCAACGATGTCGACTTCCACATCTACGACGGCCAGGGCGGCCACGCGTACTACAGCAGCCGTCAGCTTCCGTCGGGCGGCGAGCTATACGCCGACGTAACGACTGGTTACGGACCCGAGTGCTTCAACATCCCGCTCGACAACAAGAGCCGCGCCTACCCGTACACGCTGCAAGCGCACTACTATTCGCGTGGGCCGATGGGATACGGCATGGGCAAGCTGCAGATCGTCGAACACGACGGCAAAGGCGGCCTGAAGTTCGTCGACCGTCCGTTCATCATCATGGTCGACCGCGCCTACGTCGACCTGGGCAAAGTCCCAAGCGCCCTGCCCTAATCCGCCTGCTCATCTCGCCCGCCTGCTCATCTCGCCCGCCTGCCTCTGAAAATCCTGCGACTCTCTTTGCAACTCTGCCCCTCTGCCGCGACGCGCGGTGGCTCATGCTGCGCGTTGCGATCGTAAGGATCGCGCCATGGGGCCCTTGTCGTTCGCATCGCGTGATCACGTGGTGCTGCGTCGAGCACGACGACGCATGCCAGCTGCCAGCAAGCCCCCCAGAAGCAACACAGACAGATTGAACGGCGCTTGCGAATGCCCCCCCATGCGGCAGCTGCATCCTTCAGGCGTCGTCCCTGTCCCCGTGGGAGGGGAACCTCCGGGAGTCTGGGGCATCTTCGATGGCTGAGGCTTCACATCGCAGGCAACTTGCCAGCCCGGATTGATTCCTTCGGCGGCATATGCGCCGCGAAAAGCCAGCGCTCCTTTGTCTGCTTCATTGAAGTCCCGCTTCCAGTCTGTGTCGTTCGCGAATGCCGATAGATCCAGCGGGACTCCCGTGACTTTCATCGGCAATGGAAAGAAGCTGCTGCCAGACAGCACCGTCGACGGATTCTGCAAGAACGCAGAGGCCATCGCGATCGGCGCCGTCACGTTGTCGCGCTGCGTTGCGATCGAGCCCGCGATCGGCGTGGTGGCAAAGATCAGATTTCCGACGACCCCATCGCCCTGGCCGGCCATCGATCCAAAGCGGATGCCGGTGCCCGCTGCGAAGATCGTGTTGTTGTAGACATACGCTTGGCGCAGCGGCAGGTCGTGGTTTTGGGCCAGGATCGCCGTGCCCGGGACATCGACAAACAGGTTGTCATGCACGGTGACGCGTCCCGATACCTGCAGCAGCGATTCACGCGGGTTGTGAAAGAACAGGTTGCCGTAGATCTCATACCGATCCTCCGAGCCTGGCCCGGTGCTGGGAAAGCCACCAATAAGCAGGTTCGGGCGGTCGCCATCTGGGCTGGGCTGATCGTTTTTGCAGAACACGTTGTCGCGGACAATCGTCGTACTGGGCGTCGTCGGAATGCCAGGCAGCGTCGGACGCGGATTCTGGAACTTGATCTGCGCGTTGTAACCAATCGTGTCGCGGATCAGGTTGCGTTCAATGATTCCGCCGATGAAGGGAAAGCTGCCGTCCGAATTGCCCAGATACATTCCGGTGCCGGCACCCAAGATGCGATTGCTGCGGATCTCCCAACCCCAGGTCGGCGTCTTGGTCGAGATCGCAACGGTCTGTTGGTTCGCATCCTGGTTGATGAAGGTGCAGTTTTCGACGCGGATGTGATGGACCACATTGCTGGCACCTTTCGCGCTGAGCCCGAACACTCCCGGAATGTGCAAGGCATCGACTGTGATCGACCGGATCGCAACATAGCTAGAGTTGGTCAGCTCGACGGTGTTGCAGCACGCATTGCCGGTGAAGATCGCTGGAGGGCCGCTGTCGGGGCCGGCGATCGTGATCCAGGCCTGTGCGCTTCCGTTCAAGTTCGACACGTTTAGCTGGTTGGCATAGGAACCAGCCGAAAGGCGCAGCGTGTCCCCCGGCTGCAGCTTGCTTAACTGCATCACATAGTTGCTGGGATCGGCCTGCAGATCTGCCGCGTGTGCGGCACTTGCGAACGTCAGGCCATGCAGTGTCAGGCAGATGGAAAGACGGCGGATCATCATCCCTGGATCGTACTCGATGCCGTCGGAAGGCGGACAAGAAGCGCGGTCCGCGATCTAACAACGCCATGCACGAACCAAGCGGTCGTGTTCCAAGCCCCATGTGTACGCGATCGGCTGGCCGGGATGAACCGATGCGTGACGGATCGCACCTTGGTGTCCGGCAGCGGTCGAAGACGATGATCCCGTCGCCGTCCACATCGAAAGCGCCATCCGAGTCCCAGATCTCGACGAATGCAGCCAGCACGACGACGATGCGCCCCAGGCTTGGATGCGCTGCGATATCCCAGACTGCTTGATCGGTGACACGCGCGAACTCGAGCTGCGTCGACGCCTCTGAAATCGAATGAACCTGATCAATGCATGAAGTTCGATCGACGTTGATATGGGGCACAGATAGCTAGACAGCTACCGACGCGGTTTGGCAGTCTGCGGTCGCTGTTCTTCCCAAAACGTCAAGCCACGTGGCCTGCCATGAAAAGTCATCGCGAGACCCTGACCCTGCACGTGCGCGAGCGCATGGGCTTTGTGAACATCACCCCCGACGTCGAGCGCGCCGTGCACAAAAGCGGCGTGCGCGAAGGTCTGTGCTTGGTCAACGCCATGCACATCACAGCCAGCGTCTTTATCAACGACGATGAAGCCGGCCTGCATGCCGACTACAAGCGCTGGCTGGAATGGCTGGCGCCGTTTGATGCCAGCCCCAGCCGCTATCACCACAACCGGACTGGCGAAGACAACGGCGACGCGCACCACAAACGACAGATCATGGGTCGCGAAGTTGTTGTTGCCATCACCGACGGAAAAATTGACTTCGGCCCTTGGGAGCAGATCTTCTACGGCGAGTTTGACGGTCGCCGCGACAAACGCGTGCTGATCAAGATCATTGGCGAATAACAGGAGATCGAATGACTGCAAATCGCACTGGAACAAGTAGCGGACCGTCGATGGCTGGCTGGTTGGCGGTGGCATTGGCGACTGTTGTGTCGACGGGAATTGCCGCGCGGTCGTGGGTCACGGTGCGCTTGCATCGCGACCGCCACATCGAAGTCACCGGATCAGCGAAGCGACGCATTGTGTCGGATCTGATCGAGTGGCACGGCACGGTCACGACGGAAAACATGGATCGCACAGCGGCCTATAAGCAGCTACGCGAGCACGTCGAACGCACGCTGGCCTATCTGAAAAAACAGGGCGTTGCAGAGACGGAGCTTCGCGTCTATTCCGTCGAAAGCGAAGAGATCGTCGAGACCGAGTACCAAGGCAAAGGCGACGACCGCATCGAACGGAAGATAAAGAAAGGTTTCCGAACCACGCAGACCGTCGAGATTCGTTCCAAGGATGTCGAAAAGATCGAGCGCGTCTCGCGCGAGGTGACGGTGGTGATGGAGTCCGGCGTGCAGATCGCGTCGGGCCAGCCGAGCTACTACTACACCGGTTTGGGCGCGCTGAAGATCGAGATGCTGGCCGAAGCCGCCAAGGACTGCCGTCAGCGTGCCGAGCGCATGCTTGCCTCGACGGGCGGCGCCAATCTGGGGCGCTTGCGCCGTGCTGACATGGGCGTCATCAACGTCAATCCCGCGAACTCGACCGAGGTGTCGAACGAAGGCAACAACGACACATCGTCTCTCGACAAAGACATCCTGACCGTCGTCCACTGTTCTTTCGACTTGGATCAGTAGGCCCCTGCCCTGCCCCACCCTGTTCCGCTGCATTCCGTGGCTGTCCGACACGCCATGCGTTCTATCGTCGGCAGGACTTCTAGCCCTCACGACGTTCTTGCAGGATGTGCTACGGCGAAAGCGGCGGCAGGGTGAAGGCACCGCCGGGGTACAGGCCGACTTTGCGGTTTGATTCGGTGCCGGCCAGGCCACAGTTGACGATGGTGCCGTAGACCAGGCCGGTCAGATCGGTGTAGATGCAGAAGTCCTCGGCGACGTTGTGCATACGCATGGGGTACTTCGGATCGCTGCCGCCCTGTGTATAGGCTTCAAGCTTCCACTTCTGCTTGTCGGTGCCGTCGCATGGGGCGGTGATCACGGTCCATGGGCCAATGCCGCCACCGCGCTGGCTTAGGCACTGGCCGTTGTTGACGTTGCGGAACCCGAAGGCGTTGCCATCGGGAAACTTGATCCACTGCTGCTTGGAATCGGCGGGTTCGCACGTGCTGGTTGATTCGATGGCGTTGTTGCCCAAAGTCAGGCAGCGGCTGCCGACCTTGAAGCGCATGACGACAAACGCAGGCTCGGGGTCGCATGCATCGCCGACGCCATCGCGATCCAGGTCGGCTTGGTCGGTGTTGCCGGCCATCGGGCAGTTGTCTTCTGCATCGGGAATGCCGTCTGTGTCGACATCGGGCTTCTTGCAGGATCCAGCCGCCGCGACGGGGCAGATGCCGCCGCGGCAATTCCAGTCGGGGAAGTCGTAGGCGATGGCGGCGCCGCCCGGTGCGCAGTCCTTGCCGTTCAATGTGTCGGCGGTGCAGCCAGCATCGAAGCTGCCGCCGCCGCGCTGCTTGCTGTTCAGCACGATGCGCGATGTCACGGTGCCGGTGAAGTCGCCGGTCACCGTCACCGTGCCGCCTTCGTTGCCGCTGCCGTTGAAGTCGGTGTCCTGGATCAGCTTGCCGTTGGCGACCAGCGTGATCTTGCGCGGCATCTTCACGCCGCCCTCTTCCACATCGATAGTTACGGAGTGTGAGCAGCCGGTGTATGTGAACGTGCTGATCGCGCGCAAGCCGTTCAAGCTGACGTTCCAGTCGACCTGGCCGGCGTCACACTGCGTCGACCAGTTGCCGGTGCCGCCAGGATTCTGGCAGTTGTTCAGCTTGCACTTGACCTGATCCGTCCATGTCGCAAACGCGCGCACCAAGTCGCCGTTCGACCACGGGACGACGGGCGCGCAGCTTGCGGCACAGGCCTCGCTTTCCACTTTGTAGCTGGCTTCATCCGTTCCCTTGGACCACGCAAGGCGGATCACGTTGAAGCCGCAGTTGGGCACCGCGATCTGTCGGCTGGCGTGCTGTTCAACCTGCCCGA
>JAYRFD010000205.1:0-3592 GCA_041908565.1 Polyangia bacterium
ACTTCACCAACATCTCGCCTTCTGGCGGAACCGGCCATCGCTGGCGCGTCGACTGGAAAAGCGGTCCTGGCAAGGCCGCTGTGGTGTCGGGAACTTCGTCGGTGGCGGGCTGTGCCAAGTCGCGGGCCGACGTGGTCCCTTCGCGCGACACGGCGCCGGATCGTTACAGCCGCTATGACGCCTACATCGCCGAAGCCGCCGCGGCATACGCGCTGCCGCCTCCGCTGATTCGCGCCATCATCCACATTGAGTCGGACTACGACCCACACGTGGTCAGCTGTGCTGGAGCCCGCGGCCTGATGCAGCTGATGCCCGATGTCGAAAAGGAACAGCGGGTCAGCGATGTCTTCGATCCGCGCCGCAACATCCTGGGTGGTTCGCGCCTGCTGCGTGTCTTGGCTAACCGCTTCCACGGGGACTTGGTGCTGACCATCGCCGGCTATCACGCCGGGGCCGGAGCCGTCGACAAATACAGCGGCATCCCGCCGTATGAGACCACGCAGCGCTACGTGTACGCCGTCTTGCAGCGCTACCAGGCCTACAAGCAAGCTGCCGCTGCTTCCACCACGCAGCCTGCCCGCTAACTGGCCTGACGGTCGGCAGTACCATCGCCGGATCGGGGGCCGCCGATCCCGCGTGTCGCCACCAAGAATTGCGCCGCGCGTCGAGCGGTCGCGGGACTATCATGGTCAACGACTGGCAATGGTGGATGCTGCCCAAGTGAAGCGGTGGGTGATGCCGATGGGTGCGACCCCGCGGCGCTTGGTGTTATGGCCGGTGGCATGGCTGTGCGCGCTGCTTGTGGCGTGCGCCCTGTTGCCCCGATCCGCCGCCGCGCGTGAGCGCAAGCATCGCAGCGCGCGGGCTTCGCAAGGGGCCGCCAGCCCAGACGCCGATCGTCTGCTGCGGGACGGCATGGCCGCTCTGCAGGCCTCGCGTTTTGCGGATGCGTCTCGACTGCTGGGGGCAGCCTATGCCGCGGCGCCCAGTCCACAGGGCCTGTATCAGCTGGGTCTTCTGGCGCTGGCTGAAAAGCGCGACCTGGACGCGCACGATCTGATGCGCCGCTTTCTGGCCGATCCCGATCTCGATCGAGAAAGCGAGGGCGCGTCCGCATCGGGCAGCGCATCGGGCAACGCATCGGGCAGCACGTCGGGCAACGCATCGGGCAACGCATCGGGCAGCGCCGCAGCCGAGCTGAAAGAAGCCGAGCGCGTGCTGGGCCTGCCGCGTCCCCCCGCCGGCACGCTGAACATCTTGGGCGAGCGCGGCACGCGCGTCTTTGTCGACGGTCGGCTGGTCGGCGTGCTGCCGCTTTCGCTGCCTCTTTTGCTAAGTCCGGTCGAGCACAAGCTGGCCTTGGAGCTGGGGCAAAAGCGCGTCGAAGATCAGGTGCAGATTCCCGCCGGTCGCCTGGGCGAATTGCGCAGCGATGTGTCCAGCCGAGCCCTGCTTCTGAGCACGCTGCCCGGCGTCTTGTTCGTCGCCGACTTTCACAACGTGCCGCCAGAGCTGCGCGCTCGCCTGCAGCAAGCCGTGGAAAAAGCGCTGCTTTCGCGCCGCTTGTCCCCGCTGGGCAGCGACCTGGCGATCGCTCTTTTGCCCGCCGCTGCGCGCAAGCTGGCGGACTGCGTGCAGGACATCAGCTGCCAGGTTGATCTGGCCAAGCAGGTCGAAGCCGAAGCTGTCCTGCATGTCAAAACCGAGATCGAAAAAGGCGCTCTGCGCTTGCAGGTCGCGCTGATCGACATCGTTGTCTCTGAACCGGCCGCCAGCGACGAGATGCGCATCGAAAACTTCGCGCCAGAGCAAGCGGGTGCTGGCCTTCTGGGCTTGGTCAGCCGCGTGTACGAAAAGGGCAGCGGGCGGCCGCGCGCCGAGCTAGTCCTGACCTGCGAGCCCGATCGCGCTGAGCTGCAGATTGACGGTAAGGTCGTGACCCCGTGCAGCCACAAGAGAGCTGTGTTCGCCGGTGAGCATCACATCGTGGTTCGCCTGCCTGGCTACCAAACGGACGATCAGCGGCTGCAGCTTCGCGACGCAGAGCAGCGGTCGCTGACCGTCCGCCTGCTTGAGCCCGAGCCCGCGCCGGCTCCGCTGCTGCCGCCACCGCCCCACATCCCGAAGCGGCAGCCGCGCCCGGTGTGGCGTCTGGCGCTGGGCGGCGTGGCGCTGGCGGGTGGCTTGGTCAGCGCGGGCTTTGGTGCGGCCATGATCAGCATCCACGGCCAGTGTGTTCGTCCGCCGGACAGCGATGGCGGCGCCTGCGAGCGGCAGTATGTGACGAAGGTACCGGGCGGCGTCACGCTGGGTCTGGGACTGGGCGTTGCCATCGCCGGTGCTGTGCTTATCGGCCTTCCGGGACCTATGAAGTAATCAAAGCTTATGCAGCAGGGGGAGCTCGATGAAGGTTCGTTATGTTGTTATTTTATGTTGCGTTCTTGGAATCTCCTGTGAAGCGCTGTTTGGCAGTCTTAGTGAAATGAATCCCGACTATTGCGCAAATCGCGATAGTGTCTGTCCGACTGGAATGATCTGCGATGAATCCAGCCACCATTGCGTGCCAGGCAACGCCGACGGAGGCAACGCCGATGGGGGCAATTCCGACGGCGGTACGAATCCTGCTCTGTCAACGGAGCTGTTCGGCGCTGAAGCGATCCCGATATCTTTATATGACAAAACAGAGCACCTAGAAGAAGGGGTTATGCATCGGGGGGACTTTGACGGCAATGGCGTCGATGATCTATTTATTTTGGGAACAAAGCGATATACTACGGTGCTAAATCCATCGACCGGCTTACCCAGTATTTCTTTTGGTGATTATTCATCATCTGGTAAAGATCCAGAAGCGGCCGCTGTCGGTCGGCTGGATGGCGACACCAAAGACGACGTGGCCATTGCCTTGCTGACGGTCAACAAGCTCCTGGTGTTGCTGTCTGCTTCCAGTCCGATTGAACGTACACTTACACAACAGCCGCGCGGAGTCGGTATTGGCGACTTTGATGGCGACAGAAAGAACGATGTTGCCGTTGGCCTTAGCAATGGCAATATATTGGTCTATTTTGGCGATGGCACTTCGATTTTGGATTTAGCCACGACTGCTTTTGACGCAGGTGGCACCATGTCAATGCAGCTGCTACTGAATATGATCATTCCTCCGTATCGGAAAGCAGATGGCTCACAAGACATGTTTGTTACATATACTGATAACAGCGGCATGTCGGCTGTGAACAAGGTAAGGATCGTCAGGGGGAGCTCTTCTCGGTCATTTACCTCTGAAACGGTAGATATCAAACTGAATCCCACGGATATGGCGACTGGCCGGTATAGCTCTAGCAATGGATATGACTTAGCGATTGTGGTCGGCGAATCAGAACTGGACGTGCTTCGCAATATCCAGCTTCCCACGCCGCGCCGCGACACCATCAGCTTGACCACATACGGGGTCGAATCTACGCAGCCCAACCGCGGCAAGCTGGCGACCGGGCAGTTCTTGACGGCGTCGATCGCTGGCCAGCTAGACGACCTGGCGGTGTTGCACAAAGACGGCCGCGTATCGATCTTCCCCGGCGGGGCCAGCTGGACTTCGGGG
>JAYRFD010000206.1:0-2456 GCA_041908565.1 Polyangia bacterium
GGCAGATCGGCGATGCCGTCGATCGCGGTCAATCCACAGTCGGTCAGCCACAGCGCCTGCAAGGCCGGCATCCGTCGCAGCGGCGACAGGTCAGCCAGGGTCACGTTGCTCAGCCGCAGGCCGATGATGTGCCCGCCTTCGATGGCGATCGCTTTCGCATTGCGATCGATTCCGCGAATGCCGATAGACCGCAGCCCCTCGGGCGCAAGCCCCGTTCCTTTGAGCAAATCCAGTAGCGCCTGACGCTCTGTCGCATCCATCGCGTTTAGCTCCCCCTCGATGCCGGCGGGCGCGCTGCGGTCCCCGTTGTTGCAGGCAGGAATCCCAGCTGCGAACAGGAAAGACAAGGGCCATGACAGCAGGCACAGCAGCAGTCGCGTTCGGTTCATCGACGTTCTCATGTGGTCTGGAATTCCGTTCTTGGAATTGGTCTTGGAAGTGATCTTGGAACTGATCTGGGAATGAATTTTGGAATTGTACTGGGAGCCTGGGTCGGTCTCGGTAGGCAAATTCGCTTCCCTGGCCGGGCGGTGGCGGCTTCGCGCGGTCTCATCGTCGAAACGACACAAAAAAAGTCATCGTTGCGGTACGTTTATTCCGATGGCCGCATCAGGGCCGCAGGTCCTTGGCGACTACCTCCTGATCGAACGCGTCGGTGAAGGAGGAATGGCGGAAGTGTATCGGGCCCAGTACGTGGGCAAAGGGCTGTCCCTTGGCCCGCACAGCGAAGTGGTCGTCAAGCGCATCAAACCGTCGCTGTTCAAGTCGACCGAGTTCCCCATCTTTCGCGAGATGTTTCTAAACGAAGCGAAGCTGGTGCGCGGTCTGCATCACCCGAACCTGACGCGGACCTTTGCGCTGGACGAAGCCGTCGACAGCGCGCTTGGCTTCAAAGTTCCGTTTATCGTCAGCGAGTTCATCAAGGGCCAGCAGCTTTGGCAGCTGATGCGCATCGCGACGTATGGCTTCACCGGCAGGCCCATGCCGCCACGCATCGCCACGTTTGTCGCTCGCGAGATTGCGCGCGGGCTGGGCCATGCGCACGCGCACAAGGACGCCAAGACCGGCAAGCCGCAGCCCATCATCCACCGCGACGTGTCGCCCGAAAACATCATGATTTCCGAGGAGGGCGCCGTCAAAGTCATCGACTTCGGTGTCGCCAAGGCCATCGGCGGGTTCGGGCCGCAGACGCAGACCGGCATCATCAAGGGCAAGCTGGCGTACATGGCGCCCGAGCAAGTGGCGCAGAAGGTCGTGCCCGCCACCGACGTG
The DNA here is from genome assembly GCA_041908565.1 of Polyangia bacterium. Taxonomy (GTDB): domain Bacteria; phylum Myxococcota_A; class Polyangia; order Palsa-1104; family JAEUJZ01; genus JAEUJZ01. The sequence goes on from JAYRFD010000206.1 coordinate 1,273, forward strand.
TTCGGATCGGCCATCGTGCTGTGGGAAATGCTGACGGGGCGCCGTCTGTTTGGCGGCGGCAACGAGTTCATGGTGGTGAACCGCGTGCTCAAGGCCGATATCCCACGGCCCAGCGCGACCACCGCCGGCATTCCCAAAGAGCTTGAAGACGTGCTGATGACGGCGCTGACCCGCGATCTGTCGGTTCGCTACACGTCGGGCATCGCCTTTGCCGACGCCTTGACCGGCGTCATGAACCGCGTACCGGCGCTGCGCGGTTGCACCAACCTGGATCTCAAGCGGTGGTCGCAGGACACGCTGGCCGAAGGCAAAAAGATCGCCAGCGGCTGGGAAGAAGAGCCAGGCGGCCAGAACAGTCCGCCGGCCGGCGCTGCGGCAGAGTCGGGTGTCGCTGCCCAGCCGGGATCGGCTGCTGGCAAAGATGGCCTGATGGAGCTGGATGCCAACGACGTGATCTTCGCCGGCATCGAGGGAGAGGTCGACCCAGGTGTCAAAGCCGTCGTCACGCAGGGACTAAAGGCGCTGACCCCCGACATGCTCGCGCGTGAGCGAGCCCGCATGCTGGAACAACAAGCCGCCGCCGCTGGCAGTGGCGAAGCCGGGGTTCCCGCATTACCGGGCATGGGCAGCATGTCGTCCTTGCCTGGCATGAAGTCGGGTGCCATCCGCACCGACGGATCCGCGCTATCCTCATCGGCCAACAATCTGCCGCCGGTGGGCGCCGCGGGATCCAGCCCGGCCCAGGCCAGCGCAGCGTCCACCGCCGAATACCTGACGCCCGTGGGCAAGCAGCTTCCGCCGCATCCGCAGCCTGCTGAGCCGGCGAACTTGGCATCGCGACTGGCCGAGCGCAGCGCATCGTTTCTGGCCCGCGTGGCCGAGCACAGCGGCCATCAGCTACCGGCTGCGCTGCAGGCCATCTTGGCCGATCGGCAGCTGGTGACGTGGCTGGCCGCCGTGGTGGGCTTGGTCTTTTTGTTCCTGCTTTTGCTGGTGGTTTTGCTGCTTAGCCAGTGCTGATCGCGCCCGGTCTGTCACCGGGCTGTGGCTTGACTTCCCCCGTCAGACACGCGAAGGTGTCGACTATGAATCGGCCCGTCTCTTTCGTCTGGGTGGACGTCTTTGCAGAGCAGCCTTTTGGGGGCAATCCTCTGGCCGTTCTTGATGGGACTGGGATTCCGGAC
>JAYRFD010000207.1:0-1868 GCA_041908565.1 Polyangia bacterium
GACCTTCTGGTTGCGGCGCTGCACCGAGCAGTCGCGTTCAAACATGTACACATAGTTGCCGTGGCGGTCGCCGAAGATCTGGATCTCGACGTGACGCGGGCGAACGATGGCCCGTTCCAGATACACGGTGTCGTCGCCGAATGCGGCCTTGGCTTCGCGGCGTGCGCCATCGAAGGCGGCTGCGAAGCGCTCTTTGCTGTCGACCAGGCGCTGGCCACGACCGCCGCCGCCCGACGCGGCTTTCAGCATGATCGGGTAGCCGACTTTTTCCGCGGCCGCGATGGCCAGATCGACCGTCGGGAAGCCGCGGCCATCGACGCCGTTGTCGCCCGGAACGGTGGGCACGCCAGCGGCTTGCATGCGCATGCGAGCCCGCGTCTTTTCGCCCATTGCGCGCATGGCGTCGGCCGGCGGTCCGATGAAGATCAGGCCAGCGGCTTCGACGGCCTCGACGAACTCGGCGCGCTCGGACAAAAAGCCATAGCCGGGGTGCACGGCATCGGCGCCCGAGCGTCGGCAGGCGTCGATCAGCCGTTCGATGTTCAAGTAGCTATCGCGCGCGGCTGGAGGGCCGATCAGAAACGCTTCATCGGCGCACTGCACATGCAGCGCGGCGCGATCGGCTTCTGAATACACAGCGACGGTGCGGATGCCTAGCTCGCGGCAGGCGCGCATAACGCGCACAGCGATTTCGCCGCGGTTGGCGACCAGGACCTTCTTGATGGGGCGGATGGGGACACTCATGGCGCTACTGACCGTGGCACTTCTTGTATTTCTTGCCGCTGCCACAGGGGCAGGGATCGTTGCGGCCGATCTTCGGTTCGGTGCGATACACCGGCTGGCGCTTCATCAGCAGGTTGGGATCGAAGGGACCGTGATCGTGATCGTGGTCATGATCGCAGCCCGGTCCATGCACGTGCACCGGTGCACCGCCCCCTGTGGAACTCGCTGGTCGCTCGTCAGTAGACATGGCGGGACTCTAGCCGAAATCGCGGGCTGCCCGGGCAGAAAATCGCGGGCGTGGCAGCCGCTGGGCGGACCCAGAAGGGCTACTGAAGTGCGCCGCTGGCAGAGCCGCTGAGCATGGTGGCTCCGCTTGCTCCACCGGCGATTCCGCTGACTTGGCCGCTGGCGATCCGCTGGACCTTCAGGCTGCCGCTGGGATCTTCGACATGCAGGATCATCGACCACGAAAGATCGAAGCCGGGCGGGCTGCTGGTCAGCCCTTGTGTCAGTCGGCCCGCGGCACTGTCGCGTCCACTGGCGCAGGCGCTGCCCAGCTTGCCCGCACATGGAGCCGCCACGACGCTGCAGATCAGCCCTTCGATGGCTGCGCAGCCGGTCATGGCGCTGGCGCTGGCTGTGTTGACCGCAGCCGCAAAAAGCTGGGGTGGAGCCTGCATGATCCCGCGAGGCGCGAGCGCCAAGTCCGTCATCGCGCGGCCCCACCACGAAGGAAGCTGCAGCGTCAGAACGTGCGGCGGAATGGTCAAGCTGGTCCCGGTTTGCATCACTGACAAGTCGTTGGCAGCGACGACGGGCAGTGCGTTCAAGCTGTACTGTTTGCTGTTGGCGCCCAAGGCGAAGCGGATGCTCTGCAGCACGTGCCGGGCTTGAAACTGCGACCCGCTGCCGGTGGTGATTTCAAGCTGCGTACCGACGGTTGCGGCGCTGCGCAGAGCGACCAGATCATTGGCGACGGTTTGAAGCTGCAGGCCCGCTGATGCGGCCACCAGGCTGCTGTGCACTCGCTCATCGAGCGAACCCATGCCCGCGCGGCAGCCCATCGGATCCAGCGCACCGCGAGCCGCGACGATGCGGGTCGCCAGCGCCGCGTCCACGGCTGCCAGGGTTTCCAACAGACCGTC
>JAYRFD010000208.1:0-7038 GCA_041908565.1 Polyangia bacterium
CCTGGCTGTCTCGGAAGCCTATACCCGCGTCAAGGGCAAGCCGGGTGGACGACTGGGCGATTCCTGCGGATCGCGCGGCATGCCGACCTGCAATGCGCCGCTGTTCTGCAAGTGGGAACCGTCGGCCAACTGCGGTCGATCCGACGCGTCGGGTGTCTGCAGCAAGAAGCCCGAAGCCTGCATCGCGCTGTACAAGCCCGTCTGTGGCTGCGACCGCAAGACCTACGGCAACTCGTGCGAGGCCAACCACGCCGGCGTCTCCGTCGACTACGAAGGCGTCTGTCGGTAGGCCATGGACGTGCTGACGCGTCAGGCCGCCTGTAGCTGCGGACAGCTAACGGCCATCGTCACCGGCGATCCGGTGCGCATCTCGATCTGCCACTGCCTGGCGTGTCAGCGTCGCACCGGCAGCACCTTCGGCGTACAGGCGCGCTTTCCCATCGCGCAGGTGACGGTGCAAGGGCGCAGCGTGACCTATGTCCGCACCGGAGACAGCGGCGGGCAAGGCACGTTCCACTTCTGTCCGCAGTGCGGCGCCATCGTGTACTACTTCCTGTCGGGACTGCCGGACTTCATCGCTGTCCCCGTCGGAGCCTTCGCCGATCCCAGCTTTCCGCCGCCGCGCGTGTCGGTCTATGAAGCGCGACGGCATCCGTGGACCGCAACGCCTCCAGACATTGAGCACATCGACTGATCGCGCTGGAGAAGCGCGACGTCGGTGGACCGAGCCTGAGCGTCGGGCGCCTGCGTCGGTCACTGGCGTCGCTTGCATGCGCCTTGGCCGTGCATCCTCGCGTGGCGTCGCTGCTCGCCGCCGCTTTCGGGCTTTACGCTGCGGCTGGGCTGGGCGATAACGCCGCCATGCCGCTGTGCCCGCGTCGCCATCCTGCCCAACAACACCGCCCGCCCGTCGCCACGTGGTCGGATCTGTGCGCTGCCTGCGCGCGGCCTGTCGTCGGCACGGCCAACTGCGACGCCACTTCGGGGCCGGCGCATGGCTGAACCGACGGCGACCCGCTTTCGTTTCGTGGTTCCGCCCGAACAGAACGGCGAGCGTCTGGATCGCGTCTTGGCCGCCAACATCGTCGGCCTTTCGCGATCGCGGGCCCGCGTTCTGTTGGATCTGGGCGGCGTCTTCGTCGATCGCACCCGCGTCAAGATGGCCGGGCGTCCCATGCGGGCCGGACAGCAGATCGAAGCCTACGTCGGCGGAGCGCTGGCCCGCGCGTCGTCCGAGGTCGGCAAAGGCGCCCGCGACCGCGACGAAGCGACGCTGCCCACCCCGCGCATCGTGTACAGCGACGCAGACATCGTCATTATCGACAAGCCCGCCGCGCTGATCAGCGCCCCTACACCCGAAAGTGATCGCGGCAACGCGCGCGCGATGCTGGCTGCTCAGCTTGGCGAGCCAATCTTCGTCGTGCACCGCCTGGATCTGGGAACCAGCGGCCTTCTTGTCTACGCCCGAAGCGACCGCGCGAACCGTGTGCTGGCCGAGACCTTCCGTCGCCACGACCTGACGCGCGAGTACCGCGCGCTGCTGCTGGGCAAGGTGCCCTGGCCAGAGCGCACCGTCGACCATCCGATCGAGGGTCGGCCTGCCCGATCGCACTTCAGCCGAATGGAAACGCTGACCCTGCCGGCGATCAGCGTCGGCGATGGGCCGGATCAGACGGTCACGCTGGTGGCCTGCCGCCTAGAGACCGGACGCACGCACCAGATTCGCCTGCACGCGCGTCACATCGGCTGCCCGGTGCTCGGCGATCGGCTGCATGGTGTTCGGACTCCGACGGGGTTGCCCGTGCCACCGCGCCTGTGTCTGCATGCCGCACGCCTGGCGCTGCGTCATCCGCGCACGGGGAAAGCGCTGGACTTCGATGCCCCGCTGCCACCCGACTTGGCGGATTACCTGGCCAGCCTGCGTCAGCGCGCCACGCAGTCCGTCGCTTCCGCTGGATCGTTCGCCGCGACAGCTTTGGGACCGGCAACAGACGTCAGAACGTAAACAGTCAAGATATGGAGGTCGAAACCTAAGTGAGTATCTTATGGCGTTATATGCGTGATTGATTTGTTGAGTTGTGATTCAAATGTATTGAACGATAAAATTCGTTGTTCGCTGCGTTCTATGGAGCAGAGGAGCGAGCAGAGCCGGATTTGCGTCCCTTCGGGGGCGGGCTTGGCTCTGGCGCTAGCTCGGCAGGTCGCAGGCTGTCACCGACGGTCGACCAGAGCTGGTCGGTCAGGTCTTGGCGCAGGGCCTCTTCCGCTTCGACATCACTCATCGGTGTCGGCTCTTTGTACGATTCGTACACGGTTCGTCGCAGCCGAGAGTCGTAGCGCGGCCGCTCGCGCGGGCGGGTGGTCGCAAGCTTCAGATGCTTGCTGCTCTCGGCGTGAAACGTGCCCATGCACACGAAGGCCGCCGCATCGATCGAGTACAGAAAGGCCGTGCCATCGATATGTCCCGGCTCATAGCGTGGGCCCGGATCGGCGGGCTTCAGCGTCGCCGGCACGCGCTCGTTCACGACCACGGCAACGATCCACGTGAAGGTCCCCTTCTCGGCGAGTCGCGCGCTCTCCTCGACGGTGCCGATGAGGGTTAACAGGTCCTGTTCATCCGCGCCGTCCGGCGGATCCTTGTCCGCGCCTTTCAAGTGCTGGGCCATGCGTTCTTGCCGCTGGATTTCCGCGGATAGCTCTGGCGGAACTTCAACGACCGACGGCAGTGACTGGCCCGCGACGTACAGCGCACGCAGCGCGTCGGCGCCTGGCTGGCCACGGCTGCAGGCGTGATTCGCTGCGCTGTGGCGCAGGCGCTGCTTTGCCACTTGAAACGCCGCTGGGTACTGCGCGGACGCACGCTTAAGCCGCGCGAGGTTGCCCTGTTGTTCGACTGCGATTCGCTGGCGGCGCGGGGCACCCTCGACATAGCGAACCAGCAGGGCCTGGCGGCGCTGTTCTTGCTGCCGTCGCTGTTCCGCTGCTTCCTGGGCAGCCACGTGATCCAGGTATTCCTGACACTCGCCACCCAGGCTGACGCTGGCCAGCAGCAGCGCCGTCAGCGCGCGCTGCCAACCCGCGCCACGCCCCTTCCTTTTTGCGTCCGCGCCTTCGGATGCCTTGGTCATCACTAGCGTCGGCGCAGAAACTGTTCGGGCGAAACCTGGAACAGCTTCTGCAACACCTTGAACTGCACCGAGTTGCTTTCGCGCAAGCAGGTCTCAAGCGGCTGCATGTGTTCGCTGAAGGCCGCCAAGTATCCCGAAAACAGCGTCGGAAAATAGCGAACGGGGTCGAAGGTGGCGATGGCGTTCTGGATGTCTTGCGCCAGCACCGCCGCCCGCATGTAGTCGCCGTTTTGCAACAAGCTCTCGAAGCCGCGCAGGCGCTGCAGCAACGTCTGCCACTCTGCGGATCCCTCGACGACTTCACCATCCAAGCCACCCACCTGCGTGCGTGCCTCGGCATGGGCAGCGCGTGAATTTCCACCGCGCGCCCGCTCGCGATCCATGCGACCGGGCGTTCGCTGATTCAGATCCGGTCGTCGTCCAACATCTGGCTTCGCCTGGCCTGGTCGCCGAGCGATCAGAGCCGACCGGACGTCGTTGTCGTTGTCGTCGTTGTCGTCGTCGCTGTCGTCGCTGTCGTCGTCAGCGCCGACTTGCTGTTCGTCGTCACCTTCGTCTTCGCTTGCGGAACGTGGGCGCTTGCCGCGGCGAGGCTCATCCTCGTCATCGTCTTCTTCCCCGTCCCTTCGATCATCTATGTCGCGGTCTTCGTTATCGTCGTCATCGAGATCACCGTCGTGCTCGTCATCGTCATCGTGATCGTTATCGGGTTCATCGTCGTGCTCGTTATCGTGCGATTCGTCCTCGCTCCGATCTCTCGACCTGTCGTTCAGCTCTTCGTCTTCATCTTCGTCTTCATCTTCGTCTTCGGAAGAGCCAGCCGGCGCGGCCTTGCTGACCGATATGTTGCCGTCGCCCAGATCGAAGCTCAGCGAGTAGCGCTTGGCATCTTCGGCCAGCTCACGTCGACTGCGCTTTCTGGGCTCTGCCTCTTTCTTCCCGCTGCGATCTTCTTTGCCGCTGCGATCGTCGGCCGTCTTTTCGGGGGCAGTCTTTTCTGGCGTCGCCTTGGCCGCGGGGGCGGGCGGCGGAGGCGCTGGACGTTCCAAGTCGCGCATCCAGGCATCGACACTTTGGAATCGCTGCGTCGCCTTGGACTTGGGCGAATGCTGAGCAATCAGCGCTTGTAGTTCCGTCGACAGATCAAGCGCCGCATCGATCGCGGGGCGATTCGCGTCGTCCACCCAGGCCTTCCAGACATCGTCTTTGCTGCGCGCGTGGTGTTCAACATTGCGCAGCATCGCCGAAAACAGCCAGTGCAGCGCGTTTTCGACGTGAACCTCGCGCTTGTCGCGCGGGCCGATGGCTTCGGCGTTGGGCCCCAGCGTCTGATTCAAGATGCGGTATAGCTGCGGCAGTCCGCCTGGTCCCTTTTCGACGAAGCAGCCAAACAGGTAGTAGCCCAGCACGCGGATATCCATCAGCCCGTCGTGCAGCGCCTGTTCCGCGCGATGCGCCGCCGTGATGTATTCACCACGCGTCACCAGATCCAGCATCGCGGTGAAGCGACTGTCGGTTGGATCCAAGTCGGCGCTAGCTGCCTGGCGACCCGCAAGTGGCTGCAGCAGCCAGTCGGGCGCAAGCGGCGGACGCGCTTCTTCTTGCGGAGCGTTCTGGGGCGGCATTAGGTCATCACCTTCACTTGGCCTGGGTACGTGATCGTGATGCAGCCGCCATAGCTGCACATCAGCGTGGCTGAATTATCGACGACCGGCATGTTGCCGATCAGTACCGTCGGCGCCGTCGGAATCCATGGCGCAGCGGTGGCGGGCACACAGGGCATCGGCGTCAGCACACCCAATGCGGCCGCCGTGGCCGATGCCACCGTTGGATTGGCCATCGATGAACACATGCCGAAGGTCGGCAGGTTGACGATGGGCTTGTTGTCCATGATGTTGGCGGCCGGTGTGTCGACCAGAACCTTGTTGGCGGGCAGCACGATCAAAGAGCACGGCGCGACGCCGAAACTGCACATCGTCATCGCACCCATCGTCACCAGGACACCCATGTTCGGACTCCAAGGAATCGGCGTTGTCTAAGGAATCGGCGTTGCCTATAGGCCGGAATCGGAGCCGGGATCGGGACCGGCAGCCGGCGCGTTGGGTAGCTGAAGCACGGCCGCTCGCAGTGCCGTCAATCGCTGCACGCTGTGTCGCGTCGTCTTCTGCTGCAGCGCGCCCATCAAGTATCGGCTCTGGCACCACGCGTGATCGATCGCTCGCGCCGACAGCGGCTTGTCGGGTGGACCCAAGCGCTTGGGATACATCGGCAAGATCTCGACGTGGTCGGGCTGGTATTCCGACCCCACGGCGAAGCTGATCTGCTGTTCAATTTGCGTGCGCAGATCCGGAGCTTGTGGATTGCCGCCCAGGAATACCAACACGACGAAGGTCCAGCGCAGCGGCTCGCTTCCTTCGGGAATTGCCAGGCCCGACACACCCACGACGCCGCGCACCGATGCCAGCGCTTCGCCGACTTCGGCCTGGGGGTATACCTGGCCGCATCGTCGTGGCCCCAGCAGGCCGCCGACAAAGTAGCCGTCTCCGACGCTGGAAGTCGCTTTGGCCAAGATCAGAAACGCCTGATCTTTCTTCCATCCAGCGGGCAAAAACAGGCCGTGCGACACCGCGGTCGCCTGCGTGCTGCCCATCACATCGACGGGCGACAGCTTCCATGGATGACCCGGGGCGGGCCACACCAGCAGCGACGCATCGCCCTTGTATCGCGACGACACCACCAGCGCGCCACCGTGCGCGGCTTCATAGATCAGCTGCACGCGCAGCACTTGGGCCAGGGCGCAGCGCGTATCCAGATCGCGCCAAGCCGCTACATCCAGGGGCTCAAGCGCGTTGCGGAACCACAGGTGCAGGCGGGAAAGCGGCGCGCAGGCAGCCGCCGGCAGCTTGCGCAGTCCGTCGCGCAGTCCGCTGCTAAGGCCCAGGCAGGTGATGCCGAGCCGAGGCAGAAGCGCCGGATCCTTGGCCAGCGCCGCCGCATCACACAGCACGAACGTCGCACCCGAAAGAAGTGTCGCCAGGATCAGCGCTGGGTAGTACTGGGCCGGATCGAAATCGGGCAGCGGCGCGCACAATCCGTCTCCCGGCTTCAGGCCAAAGAAAAGAAGGCCATCGCGCAGCGCCGCGCTGTAGGCCTGCTGAGCGGGCACCGGCACAAGCTGCGCCGGCGGATCGCGCAGCGGCGCGGGCTGCAGAAACACCGGTGCTGCCGGGCCATAGGTGTGACTGCGGTCGTCGGGCAGGCCGCGGCGCAAGCCTTCATCGTCGCGAGCGCCGACCAACAGCGATGGAGGGCCACCTACGGGACACAGCTTGGCATACAGCTGGTCGGTCAGGATGATGGCGGCCTTGCTGGCCTTGACGCGTCGCGCGACGTACTGCTGACCGCGCGGGCTAACAACGCTGACCACCATGCCGATGCGCAGGCACGCAAACAGCGCCACCAGCAGCCAGTCCGACGGAGCAAGTAGGATGCAGACCGGATCGCCGGGCTTCAGCCCTTGTTCGCGAAGCTGCTGGGCCAAGACCGATGCGCGATCGTGAAGCTCGGCGTAGCTCAGGCTGCGCACGATTCGTTCGCCGTCGCCCAAGCGGACCAGCCAGCGCAGCGCAACGCGATCGGTCATGGCGAAGCGCAGCACCGTGTCGTGGTACAGGTCGACGCCGGCGGATCCACTCTTGGCCGGCGGCGCGTACAGCGATGCGCTGTAGTCGATAAGTGCCTGCTGGAAGTCTTCGGCGGCGCTCCAGCTTTTGGCCAGCCATGGTGCATCGCGCCATGGGCGAGGCTCAGCCATGTCCTGTCGAATGCTGTCGATGGGGAACAAAGGTGGCGCGGGCAAGGCGTCTTCTCCGTCGCCATCATATCACGCACGTTCGTCGATCGGACTCAG
>JAYRFD010000209.1:0-11481 GCA_041908565.1 Polyangia bacterium
GACATCGGCGCAGCGGTACATGCGGCTGGGTGTGCTGGCGTCATCGAACTTGAAGCCTGCGAAGACCGATGCGGTGTCGCTCATTGCGAAGCCAACCGCCTGATCTCGGTCATACACGGGCTGCGGCACCAGCCAGTGCCCAGGCTGGGGAAGCAGGCGCGGCTGCGGGCTTAGGCTGACGCTATAGGTGGTCAGTACCTGAGACTGATTCATGGCGCTGCCATCCTTGTACTGGGCCAGGACGTGCAGCAGGTTGCCGCGCGCCCCCCCGACGACCACAGGCTCGCTGTCCGTCTTCTTGTTGCCGCTTACGATCTGGAAGCGAACCTGGGCCATCGTCCAGCGCTTCTGCGCGGCATCGACTTCAAAGTTCGGCGGGTTGAACAGTCGCAGCGGAAAGCGCAGCTCAGGCAGTCCGCTTTTGCGCACGACGATCTCGGCAAGGCCCGGTGCATAGGGCCGCAGATCGGCGGCACCCACCGCAAACGACAGGGTCGCCGATGCGTCCAGCGCGCCCATGGCTCGATCGTTGTTCAGCGCTTCCAGGCGCTGCACAAGCTGCACGGCGGCCCCGGCATAGCCGGCCACGCGGACCGAAACGGTGCCACCTTCCGCGCGTGACAAGCGATGCGGCAGGACTTCGGTGCGCACCGGGTTGCCGGGACCGTCAAAGCCCCCCGCATCCATTGGACCGTTGGGCGTAGTCGGGCTGATCTGGCACTCGGCACCAGACGGATCGACTTCGCAGCTGTCTTTGGCGCAGCCACCCAGAAAAGACGGAACCAGAAGCAGCGAAGACAGCAGATGACAAAGGGTGCGCGACATTTCATCTCTCCTGAACGGCTGCGCGGTTGGCAGCGGATGGACGCATGGCAGGGGTGGATCCAGCGGGCCACGCAAGCAGCAGAGCCGACGCCGTGATCGCGACGCCGGCGGCGGCGTAGCTAAGGCCCATGGGCAGACTGTTGTCCAAGCGGCACAGCCCCCCCGACGGACCGCTTTCGCTGAGGCTGCAAGGCAGGCTGGTGTACTGCGTGTGCGTGACCGACAGCGCAATGCCAGCAACCAAGGAAGCAACCCCCGCGCCGGCCAGAATCGCAGCACCGATCCGTCGGGATCGTGGAACAGACTCCAGCCAGCCGGGCTGCACGCGCGCAGCGGTTACGGCGGGCACTGCGACCATCGGCGTGATCGCGACGCTGACCTGGGCAGCCGCAGCCGTCTCTGGTGCGCTGGCGCTTTCCATGCGCGCTGGCGGCGCCGTCATCGCCGGGCTTGGGATTGCATCGGTTGGATCTCGATCCGGGGTGCGGCTGGCGGGACTCGCGGCAGCGGTGGGCGCGTCGGACTCGCGGCCTCCTGCGCCCTGCGCAGCGGCCAGCGCCTGATCGGTCAGCGATTCAACCAAGCCGCCCAGCCGATCGGCACTGCAGGGCTCGCAGACTCCTTCGCGATGAACGGGCCGATGCAGTCGCGTCTCAAGCAAAGCCAGTCGCACATAGGGTGCGGCCTGTCGCTCGGCCGTGATCTGCACGGTCAGGATGCGCGCCGCGCCGGTGCGCAGCCCGGTCGCTTCCATGCACTCCTGATCGGTACACAGCCGCTCTGCCGTGGAAAGGTGCGGTGCGTGCACCAAGCTCTCGCCCACGTGCGCCAGATGCTCGGACAGGCGGGCTGACAGAGCCGAGTCAACGCGCCCGTTTCGCACCACCCCCAACAGCAGCAGTGGCTCGGGTCCTTCTGCGGCGGCCAGCGTCGGGCATAACAGGGCCGCCCCGGCACACACGGTCCCAAAGACAAGTCGGTTCAACATCTTGTTCCTCGTGCTTCAACCTGCGTGCCCAGAGGTGAAGCAAGGGCGATGCCGACTTCCGAACAGCGCACCGCTCGCAGCGGATCGCGCACAACCCTTCACAGATCGAGCGGCCGGCGATCACCGCGCGTGCAGCACTGAAGTGGGCGCGCATGGGCCGGGCCCTGCCCGCCCAGCGATTCGCTGAAGCGCCTCGATCGCCATCCCGACGTCCGGCATCGGAATGCAGCGCGATCGAAGCCAGGACCTACGTGCGATAGGTATCGGGATTGATGCTGTGCAGTTCCATCCAACGCTGGATCTGCCGACGGGAACAGCCAACGTCTTCGGCGACATGGGCGACCGTGCCGCCGTGCTTCTGCAGCAGCGCGGTCAGCTGCTCCGCCGTTGGCACAGCCATGCGAATGCGCGGCTTGGGACGCAGCAAAGGACTTGGGCCGTCCAGGGACGCTTCCGGATCGGCATCGATCGTCACCGAATCCAGCCCTGCTCTTGGGCTGCGCAAAAGGGTCCACAGATCGTCGCTGACTCCTTCAATGCGCAGCTGCACGGCGACGTTGTAAAGCTGCCGAACATTCTGTGGCCAGTGAAAGCGCAGCAGCGCATGCACCAAGTCCGGCGACAGGGCACTGTCCACCTGCGGATAGAAGTGCCGCAGCAGCAGCACGATGTCCTCGGGGCGCTGGCGCAGCGGCAGCAGATCGATCTGAACCTGCGCCAAGCGACTGAACAGCTCGGGCCGAAACTGCCCCGCCGCGATGTCGGCCTGCAGGTTCTGGTTGGTGGCGCAGACCACGCGCACATCGCAAGGCACCGGACGATCCGCACCAACGGGAGTCACCGCCCTCTCTTGCAGTGCGCGAAACAGCTTGGGCTGCAGCGCAAGCGGCATGTCACCGATCTCGTCCAGGAACAGCGTGCCGTGCTGTGCGCTGCGAAAGCAGCCCTGCCTCTCGACGGCATCATTGAATGCCTTGGCCACGTGTCCAAACAGCTGACTTTCGGCCAGGCTCTCAGCAATGGCCGCGCAGTTCAGCGCGACAAACGGCTTGCCGCTGCGCGGACTCAGATCGTGGATGGCCTGCGCAACCAGCTCTTTTCCGGTGCCGGTCTCGCCGGTGATCAGCACATACACGCCCTCTTCCGGTGCGATCTTGCCAATGCGTACGCGCAGATCCTTCATGGCCAGCGACGTTCCCAGCAGGGCCGAGATCTTCGCATCCTCGGGCTTCGATGGCTCATACCGCAGGACGGCCACCGTGTTGCCCAAGCGCAGGACGGTGCCGTCGGCCACGTCGTGCCACTGATCTTTGTGCCGCAAAAGCGCGCCGCCGACATGCGTTCCGTTCTTGCTGCCCCAGTCGCTGATCCGCACGTTCAAGCTGGCGGGATCCACCGTCAGCTTCGCGTGCACGCTGGACATGCCGCTGTCGTTGGCGAAGCTCAAGCACTCTTGCCCATCGCCGGCCCGCCGCCCGATGATCGTCGATCCAGTGGGCAAGGTCAGGACGGGCTGATGCCCGCTGCCTGGGCTGTAGACGATTCGCAAGCGGGGCTGACCTCGCCTCTCTCGACGCGCGACCGCGATCTCGGGAATGGTCTTGGTTACGTCCTCGCGCTGCATGCAGGTCAGTATCAGGGAGCTCTTCCAGCGCAAGCAAGCCCGCTGCAACCGCGTGTCTTGCCCATGGGCGCCCACTGCGCAGCGCGAACTGCGCCCACTGGGTGGCCCACATCTTCTCGTACGCTTCTTACGCTTGCCCGCTGCATGTCGACCCGCGAGCCGCAGGCCCCGCGCCGTATGCCTTTCGTCCCCCCGACCTGGCACACGCCCTGCTGTTGGATCCCAGGTGAGGCACGCATTGGATCACTCGTCGCCATTCCCCATCGCGGTCACACGCTTCTATCCACCCATCCTGGCCTGGCTGTGCTTGGTGGTCTGGCTGCTTGGTATCTCGCCGCTGCCAGCCGCCCTGCGCGCGCTGACTTCTTGCTGGCAGGGCGAGCCCCATCGGCTGCAGCTTCTTGTCTTGCAGCACGACGACCCGCAAGCCGACGAGGCTCTTTCGTACGAAGTGCGTGTCAGAACCAGCCCGGACCGCGCGTATGTCCAAGTCAGTGCAGTTCCCAGCCAACGAACCAACCCCATGATTCCGGTTGATATGCAGATCCCTCCGCAGGGGTTCGATGTGCAGGTCGCAGCGCGCGATGCCCAAGGCTGCGTGCGCTACGGCGGCGAGGGGTCCTTCTTGGCTCACGGCACAGCGCGGATGGCGGCACGCGACCTCTTCACCATCGCGCTGCGGCCACTGCCCGCAGCCCTTTGCATGTAGGCGGCACGTCGGATGATGGCAGCAGCTTCAACGATGGCGATGGATCACGCAGGCCCTGGGCCGACCTTGGCCGGCACCAAGATCGGCGGGTACACACTGACGCGACGAATCGGCGCGGGGGGCATGGGCGAAGTGTACGAAGCACTGCACGCGACACCGGGCAAGCGCGCCGTGGTCAAAGTGCTGGCCGACCTGCGAGGCGACGATGCCAGTCTGGTTGAGCGACGCCAGCGCTTCATGAACGAAGCCAAAGCGCTGTGCACGCTGCACCACCCCAGCCTGGTCGAACTGTACGACTGGGGCGAGCTGCCCGACGGAAATGTCTACATTCTGATGGAGTTCGTCGATGGCGTTTCGCTGCGCGAACATCTGGAACAGCGCGGGCCCTTGCCCCAGGCCGAAGCCGTTGAGATCGCCCGTCAGCTGGCCGAGGCACTGGCCGTCGTGCATGCCGCTGGCGTCGTGCACCGCGACCTGACCCCCAACAACGTCTTGGTCTTTTCGGACTGCAGCACGCGCTTGGGAATCCGCGTCAAGCTGCTGGACTTCGGCATCGCCAAGCTGCGCAGCGGGCACGAAGTGCGCACGCAGACCGGCGACTGCTTTGGCACTCCACGGTATATGGCCCCCGAGCAGTGCGAATCGACCAGCAGCGTCGACGATCGCGCCGATGTCTACGCGCTGGGTCTGCTTCTGTTCGAACTGCTGACCGGCCGATCGCCCTACACCGTGGCCGTTTCAACGCCCGTGCGCTGGATGGACGCACAGCTGCGGCAGCGCCCACTGTCCCTGCTTCGCTTGCAGCCCAAGGCATCCAAGAGCCTGGACCAGCTACTTGCTGCCATGCTCGACAAGACGGCCGATCAGCGGCCGAGCGCTGCGCAGATCGCGCAAGTGCTGGGTCAAGGCTTGCGTTTTCGTCGCTCGCTCCATCTTTCCAAGTTCGCTCTGCGCAGCAGCGTGGGTACGCTGGCGATCCTCGTTTCGATCGGAGCAGGCTACCAAGCGCTGTCCCGCTGGCGGCACGATTCGCAACCGCTTGATGTCGACAACGGCAAGCCCGCGACCCACACCCTGCCCACCCGCAGCCCCAGCGAGCTGGGGGCCCTGGCCGCGCGCGCCCCGACGGGAATGGTGCTGATTCCGGGCGGCTGGTTCGTCATGGGCAGCTCGCGTTCGCAGGTGCAGCAAGCCTTTGCAGACTGTCAGCGCATCAAGCCCACCGGCGGCTGCTTTCTGGATCTGTACGAGCGCGAGCTAAGCGAGCACCGCGTCGGCCTGCAGCCCTATTACTTGAGTCAGTACGAAGTCACCAACGCCCAGTACGCCGAGTTTCTGAATCGCCTGGTACCCCACCCAGTCGTCGAAATCGACAGCAAGGGCCAGCCGCGTCGCGTGACGCTGTCGACCGGCACAGCCAGCCCTACTGTGCTTGTGGACCTGTTCACAAAAGACGGACGCGGCAGCCACATTCGCTATGACCAGGGCACCTTTGTCGTTGCACCCGATGCAGCACAGCGCCCCGTCGTCCAGGTGTCGTATCTGGGGGCTCGCGAATTCTGTCAGCGCCGTGGCTGGGATCTGCCCAGCGAAGCGCAGTGGGAATTCGCCGCGCAGAGCGTGCCTGCGCTGTCGACGCCCAGCAACAGCGGACTGGGCTGCGATACGGCGGCTCTGGCCATGGACGCAGCGCGGTGCCCGCATGCACAACAGAACGGCCCAACCCCCATAGGCACCCATCCACACGACCGAAACACCTTTGGTGTTCATGATCTGATCGGCAACGTCAGTGAATGGGTCCGCGATGCCTTCGTCGCGCCCTATCCGGCCTGCGAAGCCTGCATCGATCCCGTGGAACTGGGATCGCCAGAGCCCGCGGGAAGCGACGCCCTCAAGCGCATCTTCCGCGGTGGCAGCTTCAACCTGTCGCCAGTGGCCGCGCGGGCCCAGTCTCGATCGACCCGCCCCCAGACATCGGTTTCACCAGACATCGGATTCCGCTGCGCGGTATCCGCCGTCAAAGCCCCGTAGCACCGCCACCTCGCACGAACGCACTGGAGAATGTGATGCCTACCCTGTCTAAAGGATCTGTCGCCGTAGACTACCGCGCTGTTGAACAAGACCCCGAGGAGCCAGAAGGGACCAACGACGGCAATCGCGGCCCCAAGGCCGTAGACGCCGCGTCGAACAAAGCGACCCCAATCGGCGGGACGGTCGCCGGGGCGATCGCAGGGACCGTCGCCGGAACCAGCGCAGGAGCAGCGCTGGTTCGCCATCGCGTGATCCGCCAGCGCCCACGCACACTGCAGCCGGGGCAAAAGACCCAGCCGCCGCCACCGCGCACGACGGACGGCAACCGCGACGGGAGCAGTCACGAATCGCAAGCGCTGCCGCAGTAGGGACCGTCACGAATCACGACCGCAATCACGACCGCAGCTCCGACCGCAATCGCGACCGCAATCGCGACCACAACTCCGACCGAGACCGCAATCGCGATCGCAATCGCCACCGCGACTGCGACTCCGACTGCAGCC
The DNA here is from genome assembly GCA_041908565.1 of Polyangia bacterium. GTDB lineage: Bacteria > Myxococcota_A > Polyangia > Palsa-1104 > JAEUJZ01 > JAEUJZ01. Next base: position 6,681 of record JAYRFD010000209.1, read on the forward strand.
TCTAGCGCTCCGCTCGCGCGCCCTCACTACCATCCGCATCGGCCAGCCGCAGCGGCAGATTCACCGGACGCCGCGTGCTGGTCGTCAACTGCAGCTTCGCGGCTTCGTCGGATCGACCGGTGGAGGCTCGTGACTCGACTTCACGCCACAGCGCCAACGCTTGCTCTGCCGATGGGGTCGCTTCGATCGGCGCGACCGTCTGCACCGCTGGACGCCAGCCCGGCTGCGGCTGGTTGCGAACGGGCACCGGCAGCAGGCGCAAGATCGCGTACATCAGCAGTGCCCCCAGCGCCAAGCCCAGCGGCACGCCCACCTGAATCGCCTGCGTCAGCGAAGGCCACGGAGCCACTGCGCTTCCCCCCTGCACCGTCGGAGGAAGCATCTGAGCCCGCTGAGCCTGCCGGCCCGATCGCTCGGACCGCAGTCGCAGCGATTCCAATGTGGACGCATCCATCTGCGCAGTCGCGCCCAGCATGCGATCGATGCGGTCCAGCGCATCCGGATCGACGCGCGGCACAGGGCGTGGTTCGCGCACTGCGGAGTGATCGCCGCCTGGCTTTTGCTGATTCTGGTTGGATACCGCACGCGGGGTTGACGATGGACCCGGCAAGGCCTGGTGCAGCGTTTCTACGAACTCTGCGCAAGACGGCAGCGACGCATTTTCCTTCGCTCCCAAGATGCGCTGAAAGCACGCAGACACGGACTCCGGCAGGTCGGGGCGCAGCGTGCGCAAGGGCAACGGAGGCGCCGGCATCGCACTTGGTGCACTCGGGTCCCTGGGGGCCGCGCTGACCGCTTGGCCGCCCAGAAGCTCGTATCCCAGTGCCGCCAGGGCTCGCACCGCCTGGCCCGCAGTGCCTGGGTGGGCTGGCCCTTGACGGGTTGATCCGAAGCCAGTGCCAACATCCAGCAGCTTGATGTGCGCCGTCGCGCTGCCTTGCGCAACATCGGGACCCGCGCAAAAGAACAGACTCGACGGCTTCAGACAAACGTCGCTTATGCCCAGCGCCTGCAGCCCCTGCAGCGTGGTGGCGATCGACTGCAAGATGGCCAGCACTTCGACCCCGGGCAAGCGATAGCAGCGACGCAGTCGGCAGCGCAGATCTTCGCCAACCAGAAGCTCCATGACAGCGTAGGGTCGGCCCTCTTCATCGACATCGAAGCAGCGAACCGACACCACACCGGGATGCGAGATCTGTCCCAGCGCTTGCGCCCCGCGCTGCAGGTGCTGACGCAGCTCTGCATCGGCCAGGCTCGCCGGCTTAAGCAGCTTCACCGCGCACGGCTGCCCCGTCCGCAGATCCAGCGCGCGCAGGACCACACACGTACTGCTCTGTCCAATCTGCGCTTCCAAGCGATAGCGCCCTCCCAGCGGTGGCGTTTCGCGCAGGGGCCACAGCGGTGGCAGGGGATCAGTCGAGATCAAGCGAGGCCGTTCTCCGTACAACATGGATCACCTCTGGAATGAATCGGTGGCTGCGAGCCGCTGAAATGCAGCGCCTGTGCCAGACCGCAGCGGCTGCGACAGCAGCAAAACACCGCCGAAACACGGACAGAGTCAGGTCGGCCTGCATGGGCGCGCATGGGCGCCCAGCCAAGCGCCGACTGCGCCATCGCAGAGCACGCTGATCTTCCGCCGTGTGTACCTGGCACGCGCGATGCGAAGGCGTCCCGCATGCAGTTCGCAACACAGCACAGCATCACCGCTGAGATAGCGCCCCAGATCTTCCGCCAGCGCTTTGGCCGATTCATAGCGCGCTTGGTGCCTTTTCGATGCACTTGAGCACGATGGCTTCCAAGTCGGCCGGGATGTTCGGATCGACGCTGCGCGGCGGTCGTGGATCCTGCGACAACACCGCGATCAGCAGATCGGCTTCGGACGTGGCCTGGTACGGCGACTGCCCCAGAAGCAGTTCATACAGCGTGACTCCCCGGGCACAGACATCGGTGCGGCAATCCGGGCAGATCCAACAGCGGGCCGCGGGGCGCATGCGGCGTATCGAGTTGCCCAGCCAACAACGATGGTTTAGAGCGTCCCCTGCCAGCGTGGGGAGGAAGCGGCCGAAGAACAGGCAAGCGACAACCGCGGACGCACGGCGCCGCAACTTCAGCTGTCGCCGATTCGCTTCATCGGGCGCAGATCCAAGACGGCATCGATCGTGGCTGCGATGCACCTGCAGCCAATCGCGATCGGCGCAATTGGGATCTGCCAAGCTCGAACCTTCCACGGTCGCACGATGAAGGACCGCCAGCGCGACGCGTCGGTCGGTCAACCCGTCAGCACATCGAACTACGGGATGCAGGGGCCCGCGCAGGTGTTTTCGATCTGGCCCTTGTCCGAAAAGAACAGGTCGATCTGCTGCTTGATCTTGGGATGGCGTCGTACGCCTTCGTGGACGTTGTTCTTGTCGGCCTGGGTCGGCACGCGGCATAGGACGCCTGGCTCTTTGGCGGGATCGAGCTTGAAGTCGACCACCACCAATGCGTCATCAGCCGGGGCGCTTACCGTCGGCAGACCCCAGATCGGCTTGGGACTTGGATCGAACAGCGGCACGCCCACCGCGCGCGCGACCAAGTGGCTGGCCAGGTTGTTCACTGAGTGATCGCCGATGCCAATCTGCATCAAGATGTGGCGATTGGCCGGGCTGCCGGCATACGGACGCTGCAGCAGGCGCGGCGCATACGTCATCGGATCCATGCGATCCCAGGTGCTCTGCGACATCGACATGAACTTCATCACGGACAGTGGATCGGGAAGCTGCGTGGTCAGGATGCCGAACAGCATCTCGTAACTGGCCGACCGCGACATCATCAGCGAATACGGTCCGCCACCGACGCCCAGCACCGCGCGATCGAGCAGCGGATTCTGGCTTAGCATGGTCACGCCAAAGATCGATCCCTGGCTGATGCCGTAGTAGTAGAGCCGGTCGGGATCAAACAGCGGCTTGCCGAAGCGACGTAGCTCGGGCACAAGCGGCAGCGAGCCTTTCACCGCGTAGCTGAGCGCCGTCATGTTGACCATCGCTTGGTGCAAGCGATCGACGAAATCAAACGCAGTGCCGGGCTTGGCGGCGGCGTCCACGACCACGCGATCGAGATCGGGCTCGCTCATTCCCCACCAGTCGACGGCGACGGCGACATAGCGGCCCTCGTTGGTGTAGCCGCGCATGAAGCTGTAGTTGATCTCTTCGCGCAGACCAAAGAAGCCGTGCCCGTATTCCAGGATGCGAGCCGGTTCGAAGTTCATGTCGGCGGGCTTGGCGCTGTGCGGAACCTGCAGCGTGAAGGGCACTTCGGTCTCGCCGTTTTGGGTCACCCGGCCCATCGCGTCGCGGTGCAGCTTGGCCCCGACTTCGGCGCTGTCCAGGTACAGCGGCACGCGCAAGGTGCCTTCGACCCGCAGCCAGATGTTGGGGTTCTTCGTCGGATCGTTTTCCGTCACCGATACGATCGAAACCGCAGGCGCCTTGGCCTGCAGTTTGGGCAGCACATCGGCGCGAATCGCTTCCATGTCGCGCGTGTTCACGGCTTCGCTGCTGGTCGTGAAATCCCAGGCTAGCTGCAAGCGCGATCGCTGGACGCCGAACCGCGACAAGGCGGGGAAGATCTCGCGATCGTAGCGCGCCGCCAGCGCCACGAAGTCGGGCGGCGCCAGCGCCTTGCCATCGCGGATGCGCGCAAAGCCATTGGGGGCAGGCAGGACGCTGCCATCCGGTGCCAGCAGGCCTTGCAGGGCCACGATGTAACGGCGGCTGTTCTGCAAGCGAACGAAGCTGCGGATGATGAACGCCTGCTCGGACGGCTCGGTGGTGTTCATGTCAAGCTCGGCCCACACGGGGACCGCTTGACCGGTCTCGGCGTCCAGCAGGATGACCTTGCTGTCGGGCGAAAGGCTGCGCTGCGGATCGTCGGCGTGAAAGACCACGCCGTCCAATCGGACGCCTTGCGCAAAGCGCACCAAGATCGGCTGGTGATGCGAAAAGCCGTCGACCGGATGCGTCGCCGTGAAGTCGACCACTGCATCGCGCCGCGTCCGCAGGGCCGCTCGGTCGGGGATGACAACACGCTTGCCGGCGGGCAGCGCAGGATCGGGCTGCAGGAAGAAGTCCGATGGATAAGGCAAAAGACAGTCGTGTTCATGAGCCAGGGGATTGCAGCCGCCCGGCACGGCAAACGGCAAAGGCCCATCGTTGATGGGCATGCCATCGTCGCAGCCAGTCGTCCACAGCGCACACAACACCAAGAATGAAAGCGCGGGCCAGGCAACAAGCCGACCTCTTTTTCCGTCGAGAAAAGGCGGGGGCAAGCGGGTCATGAATACCTCCGCGGCGCAACCTACCACATGCCTGCACGGGGTCGGGGTCACGGTCGCGGCCGGTGTTGCGGTCAGCCGACGCGACTCAGTCTTGCGCGCGCGGCAGAATAGCCATCAAGAAGTCAGCGCGTCGCGCGCGGTCGTTCAGCGCGTCGCGAAGGAACGCAGCAGCGCGACCAGGGCCGATCGCAGCTGGGGCTGGCTTTGCAGATCGGCAAAGGCGGGCATGATTGGGCTTTTTCCGACGGCAGGACCGCCGTGCTGCAGCACGCGTTCGATGCGCGCTTTGCTGACGTTGGACTGCCACATGTGATCGGAAAGCGCCTGGGGGCGGGGCCGCAGCGTGGCGGCGTCTTTGCCGTCTCCACGGCCGTGGGCTCCATGGCACTGCACACAGCGAGCGGCGTAGTACGCGCGCGCCTGCGCCAGATTTTCATCGGAGACTGCGGGCGCGGCTTCGATGCCCAGCGATGGTGGGCCGCTTGC
>JAYRFD010000210.1:0-2149 GCA_041908565.1 Polyangia bacterium
ATTCATCGAGGGTCCGACGTTAAGCCGCGTACTTCGGCGGTCCCCCGACCACCGCATCGACCTGCTGCGCGCTTGCAAGATCACTCTGCAGATCGCGCGAGGCATGCAAGCCGTCCACGACCAGGGGATCGTTCACCGAGACTTGAAGCCGGAGAATATCTTTGTGCTGGCGAGGGGCGGGGCGACGTCGGGCGGGACGGACGATTACGTCAAGATCGTCGACTTTGGGATTGCCAAAGACACCCGGGCTGCGACCACTGGCGAGCCGGATGCGGCGGCGCCTCTGCAGCGTCCATCGTCGTCGGGGCAGGGGGTCGCGGGGGCCGCATCCGCTGGACCGAGCTCAGCGCCACAAGGGGCGGGGCCAGGGTCAGCGTCAGCGTCAGCGTCAGCGTCAGAGTCAGCGTCAGCGTCAGCGTCAGCGTCAATAGAGGCAGGGGTGGGCCCGGTGCCGGGCGTCGTGGCTAGGCCGCAGGGCATTGCCCAGCCACAGGTTGATAGCGGTGAGATCTCGGACGGTACACCATCGGCGAATCAGGGACTGACGCGGGTCGGGGCTTCGATCGGCACGCCGCGCTACATGGCGCCGGAACAGGTCGATGGCGTCGGCATCGACACGCGCGCAGATCAGTACGCGCTGGGCTGCATCCTGTACCAGATGATTGGGGGCCAGGCGCCCTTCTCGGCTCCGTCAGCGATGGAGCTACTGAGCATGCAGATGTACGACAAGCCGCAGTCTCTGCGGCAGCGCCATCCCGGCTTGGACGTTCCCGCTTCGGTGGATGCGCTGGTGCTGCGCATGCTGGCCAAGAACAAGCTCGAGCGCTTCGAGTCCATGCAGCAAGTGGCCGCCGCCCTGGCCCACGAGATCGAAGTGCTGAGCGTGCAGCGGGGCGAGCGGGTCGCGCTGACGCCAGGTCTGGCCGCGCAGCTTGGGGGGGGCCGCGGCACGCATGTGATCCTGCGCGGGCGCAAGCTGCCGTTGTGGGGCGTGGGGCTCGCAGGCCTGGCGCTTTTGGGTGTGCTGTCGCTGGGGGCGGCGCTGACGCTGCGACGGCTGGCCAACGATGCGGCGGTGCTGCAAGGTGCGGAGCTGCAGACGCTGGATGCCAAGGCCCGACAGATCTTGCTGGGGCAGCTGCAATCACCGATGGCAGAAGTTCGCTTGGGAGCCATGCGCGGACTTGCGCAGACGCATGACAGCGCGTTTCGAGATCCTCTGGAAGCGCTGCTGCGCGACGGGGCACCCACTGTGCAGGCACGTGCGGCGGATGCTCTGGGCCAGCTGGGGGATCGTCGATCGCTGCCCGCCTTGCGCACGCTGCTTTCGGAGACCGCGGTGCCTCCGGTGCAGGCGGCGGCGGCGCATGCGATGTGGCAGCTGGGCGACGCACAAGGCCAGGTCGCGCTGGAAGCGATGCTGGAAAATCGGAACGACGAAGTGAGGCTGCGGGCGGCGCTGCTGTTGGGATCGCGGGGTCATGAAAAAGCGCTGTCGTTGCTGTCGAGCGCGCTGGACGGCGGCGCGCTGCCCGAGGCGCAGCGGCTGTCGACGCTGACTTTGCTGCTGCAGGCCGGCAGAGAATCGGCCCAGCAAGCACTGCATGCGCAGCTTCGTGGGTCCGTCGCTGGCGATGCGCTGCTGGCGGCGGGGCGCTTGGCAGGCTTGGGGCGAGAGGAAGGCCGAGCTTTTTTGCGCGAGCGCATGCGGCAGCCGGGCAGCGAGCAGCTGCTGGCCGCCCGTTTCTTGGCTGCTCCCGACGAGCCGCAGGTCGGCGAGCTGTTTCGTCAGGTGCTGGCCGATCGTCGGTCGGGAACACCCGCGCGACAGCTGGCCAGCGAAGGGCTGGGATTGTGTGGTCAGCTTCGCGATGTTCGGCTGCTGGGCCGGCAGCTGGACGGCGCCGTCGAACCGCTGCTGCAACAGAGCGCCGCAGCGTCGATCCTGGTGCTGATTCGCAACGAACCAGGGGCGCTTTCCGAAGGCAGCCTGCGCTGGGCCCGCGCGGCGCTCAGCGATGGCGAGTGGACCCTTCGCGAGTCGGCCGTTGCGGTCTTGGGCGACTCGGCCGCCGCCGATGCCATTCCCCTTTTGTCGAGCCTGATGAAAGACGTGCACCCGTCGGTACGTCGTAGCGCAGCGCGCGCG
>JAYRFD010000211.1:0-3193 GCA_041908565.1 Polyangia bacterium
AGAACAACAAGAAGCGGCGCTGGTCCTTTTCCCACATGACCAGCATCGACTCGCTGTTGCGGTGCCCAAACTCGCGGTCGATGATGGACACGTCCCAGCCGGTCTTCTGGCCGTTGAAGCGAATGTACGAGCTGCGCATCTGTTCGATGGCTTCGCGTCGTTCGCGGCGGATGGCGTCCTGCTTTTCCGCTTCCTTTTCGCTCGCGATTCGGGGCTGGAACTTGGCCTCCAGCTCCTTTTCGATTTGGTCCATCACTTCTTCCGGGCTCATCCCCCACTTGAACTTGCCACCCAGTTCAACGAAGGAGCGCGAGCTTGCCGACGCTTCCTTGGGGGCCGCCGCCGGCTTGGCTGGGGCTCCCTTCTTTTGCCCCGCCGCCGGGCCGACGGACAGCAGCAGCGCTGCACTCGCACTGACCGTCAGCAAGTGACGGGCTAGGGGCTGAAACAGACGATTGCGCGTAGACATCTTGGTTCGCTCTCCTATCCACCGTACCGAACAGTATCGCTCAGGTTTGAACTATCACAGACGGAGCCTGGCCGCTACAGCGACCTGCGGGCGGCCTGCGCCTCGACGCAGATGGACCCGCGCAGCGGTTGCGCGGGACGCAGTCTGTGGTGTGCAGCCAGTAGACGACCCCCAAGAACGAACATTCTGGGCGTCCGATCTGTCTGATCTGGGCGTCCGATCTGGACCGGGATCCGAGTAAAATTGACACCTCCTGTGGCGTTCCCAAAATGGTGTCTCTCATGAAGTGGCTGTGGCTTCCGTCGACCCTCTGCGCACTGCTGTGGCTTGGTGGCTGCAAGCCAAACTACCCCAACTGCAACGGCGACAAGGACTGCCCCGGCTTTGCCGCCGGCAAAGAGTTCTGCGTCGACAACAAGTGCCAGCAGTGTCGGCCCGACCAGAACGACTGCGGCGTCGGCAAGAGCTGCAACAGCGGTCGCTGCGAGCCCATCCCGGGCTACTGCGCCAAGAACGCCGACTGCCCCAGTGGCCTGTGTGAAAAGGGCCGCTGCGCCGCCTGCACGATGGACAAGCACTGCCCCGGTGGCACGCGCTGCAGCGCCGGCAAGTGCGAAGTCGACAAGCGCAAGCCGTGCAAGGTCAACGACGAGTGCGCCGAGACCGAAGACTGCGTGAACGGGCGCTGCACACCGATCGGCGGCAACCGCTACGCCGCGTCGGGCCCCGGCTCGTGCACGCTGGAAACCGTGCGCTTTGGTTACAACGAGTTCGACCTGAACCCGCAGACCCAGTCGGTGGTCGACCGCAACGCCGAGTGCATCAAGAAGAACAACGGTCGCCCGGTCAACCTGATCGGTCGCACCGACCCGCGCGGCACTCCGGAATACAACCTGGCCCTGTCGGACAAGCGCGCCCAGGCGGTCAAGCGGCGCATGGTCAACCTGGGCGTGGGGGACGACAAGGTCTATCCCATCCCGCGCGGCGAGACCGAAGCCAATGGCACCGACGAAGGCAGCTGGGAACAGGACCGCCGCGTCGATACGGAGTGGCGATGAAGCCCTTGCGCTCGATTGGCTTGTGGTCCCTGGCTGGCCTGTCGTTGGTGGGTCTTTGTGCCTGCTCGTACGTGACGCAGGAAGAAGGCCAGCGCATGCAGCAGCAGATCACCCAGCTGCAGATGCTGTCGCAGCAGTCCAGCCAGCAAGTGGCGGAAAAGCTGCAGCGCCAAAGCGAAGAACTAAACCGCCTGTTAGACGAAGCGCGTCGCCTGACGTCCAGCCTGGCTGACTCGGCGCAGAAGACCAATCAGCTGACCGCCGATCAGCTGGTGCTGCAGGGCAAGATCGAAGAACTGCAGCGCAGCGTCGATGCTCTGCAGAAGCAGTTCAACGACTACCGCGCGGCGTCGGACACCAAGCTGGAACAGCTGGGCAACACCGTCGCCACCGTCAAGAATCCGCCCCTGCCCGAGACGCCCGATGCGCTGTTTGCTGAAGCGCAGAAGAAGCTCGAAGGGCGCCAGTTCAACGACGCGCGGCGCATCTTCGACGCCTTCATCAACCGCTTCCCGACCGATGCTCGCGCGGCCAAGGCGCAGATTGCCATCGGAGACTCGTACTTCCAGGAAGCCAAGTACGCGAACTCGATCATCGCCTTCCGCAAGGTCATCGACCAGCACCCCAAGTCGGAAGAGGTCGAGTCGGCGATGTTCAAGGCCGGCCAGGCGCTGTTCCTGATCAAGCGCTGCAGCGAGGCGAAGATCTATTTCCAAGAGCTTCTGCGCGTCTACCCCAAGACCCGCCTGAAGAACGACGCCAACGAGCAGATCAAGGAAATCGGTCGCCAGGCGAAGAACCGTGCGGCGTGTGAATCCTAGCTCGCGCGCGCTGCTGGGCGTCGTCGCGCTGTGGGCGGCGGGCTGCCAGAAGGAAGCGTCTGTCGCGGCGAAAGCCACGCTGCCCGGCGATGCACAGGCGGCCGCTACTGTGGGACCTGCCGCCGTCGCTGGTGCTGGCACTGGTACTGGTACTGGTACTGGGACCGCGCCGGCTGAGCCCAAGCGAGACCCCTTTGTCGATCCCCTGGGTGCTGCCACCGTCGAACTAAGCGGCGCTGTGGTGTTTCCTCCCGGTGCACGGCCCGCCGGTCGGCTGTCGGTGTTTGTGGCTCGCGGAGACTGCCTGGATCCGGCGGTGATACCGCTGCGGCGCATGCCGGCGACGGAAGACGGCGCCTTCTTGCTGCACACGCTAAGCGCGCCCGGCACCGAGCTATCGGTGTGCGCCGCGCTTGAGACGGGCTCGTCACCGACCGCTGCCGGTTCGTCGGTGTTCTATGGGCAGGCGGCGACCCGCGTGCGCATCGAAAAAACCGACGACCTGGTGATCCACGACGTGCAGATCCCGCTGCGTTCGGGGCCGCCGCGTCGCTTCGTCGTCCCTCCGAAGCTGGTCAAGCCGTAGGCCGCCTGCGCAGTCGGTGAACGGCTGACTCAGTCGCTTGACCGACCGCGCGGACCGTCGAAGGGACGGTCGGCGGGCGGCTACTCCGGCTCCATGGTGCACAAAAGAGGGAACTCGGCTTCGCGGGCTAGTTCCATCACCTTGCGCACTTTGGTCTCGGCGATCTCGGCGGTGAACACGCCAGCCACGCCCACGCCGCTGTTGTGAATGTGCAGCATGATGCGCGTCGCCGAGCTTTCGGTGTGGTGGAAGACCGTCT
>JAYRFD010000212.1:0-2452 GCA_041908565.1 Polyangia bacterium
GGCGACGCGAACAAGACGCTGACCAAGTACAACCTGGACACCGGCAAGGGGTACTTCCAGACCTACGGCAAGGTCGAAACCTGGATGGGCATCTGCCACGGCTGGGCTCCTGCTGCGTTCATGGTGCAGCGCCCGCAGAAGACGGTGACCGTCACCGCTGCCGACGGCGTGACCAAGATCAAGTTCTATCCGTCGGACATCAAGGCCCTGGCCAGCGAGCTTTGGGCGACCACCAGCCCGCGCGTGAAGTTCATCGGCGGTCGCTGCAACACCAAGATGCCCACCGTCGACTCGATCGGTCGCATCAAGGACGCCGCGTGCCGCGACACCAACGCCGGCACCTGGCACTTGGCGGTCGTCAACCAGATCGGCAAGGCCAAGCGCAGCATGGTTCTGGACGCGACCTTCGACTACGAGGTCTGGAACCAGCCGGTCTATGGCTATGACTACAACTACTTCAACCCCAAGACGAAGAAGACCTACAAGACGCTGTCGTACGCCAAGGTTGCCGTCGCGGACTTCCCCGACGACAAGTTCAAGCAGTATCGCGCCGCCGGCACCACGCACATCGTCGGTGTGGCCATGAACGTCAAGTGGGTGGTCGAGACGCAGCCTAGCCACTTTTCGCCGGACAGCTCGTCGCGCGATGCCATCTCGGGCGCGCGCTACCTGTACACGCTGGAGCTTGACGCCAACGGCAACATCATCGGCGGCGAGTGGCTGCAGAACGCGCACCCGGACTTCCTGTGGGTGCCGCCTCCGGGCACCAAGGCCAGCGCCCCGAACGAGGCCGAAGCGACGGTCACCGCGTGGGACGGCACCACCGCTGTGCCGACGACCTGGCGTACCGCTGCTGCCAAGTCGTCTGTCGTCGGTGCGCCGCTTGGCATCATCGTCGACGCGCTGAGCAAGCTGGCCCGCCAGTAAGCCAGCCTGGGCCGGCGACTTCCGAGCCCAGCCCCTCGCGCGGATCGAGTCTGGGCGCATCGTCGTGGATCGCGTCCGCGTGGGGGGCCATGTCGCATCGCAGTCGAGAAGGCAGCCGCCCATCGTCCGCACGGCCCCTGCGCCTTTCGCAAAGCCCACCTGAACCCCCGCTGCAAGCCGGTCGACAGAATCCCGCCGCAAGCCGGTCAACGATCCCCAAAACGCCCGCTGGCATCTTCAACCACCGGGACGCTGCGTCCTTCGGCTGCGACTGCTGGCCCGTGCAGGCCGTGTCCGTGAACAGCGACGGAGCAGCCTAGCAAATCGGCCGTTCCTACCCTGTCCGTACCCTGGCCATGGGATGTCCGCCTTTGGACATCGGCAAGTCGCGGCCACCAGAACAGACTGACGATCATGGTCACGTCGGGCAGATTCGCGATTCTGTGGCTGCATGCAGTCGCGCCGTTTTGGGGGCTTGTGCTGGGCTTCACCACGCTGGCCTGGGCGCTTTTGGGCTGCTCGTGGCTGGGGGTCTTTCTGCACATCGTCGCCCTGACGGCGGTCTTTCATCTGTGGCACGCCGCGCTGCACGATCCGCGCAGTGGCCGGCTGTACCTGCAGCACCAGCAACACCACCAGATCCACAGCGGTCGTCGCTTCCTTTCCGCGCGCTATCACAGCGAGGATGGCCTTCTGCAAGAGCTAACGCTGTTTGCCGCCGCCGCCGGACTTCTGGCGATCTCCGCTGTGCTGGGTAGTTCGGGGCGCGTCCTTGGGCCTTGTGCCCTGGCCTACGTCGCGCTGATCGTCGGAGGCGGCTGGCTGCATCGCGTCATGCACGTCCATGACCACTGGCTGGGTCGCTTCCGGTGGTTTCGCGTCCTGCGCAGCCTGCACGTGCAGCACCACATCGACCCGACCCACAACCTTGGGATCATCGAGTGCGGCCTGGACGCCATGCACGGCAGCCTGCGCTTCCCTCGACGATCGGCGTAGCAAGCGCGAGCTTGCCATACGTTCCAGGCCTTCCTGCAGGGCGTCGCCCGACGATTGCCCGCGTTGTTTTCAGTCGCCCCTTGGCCTTGCCGTACCATGGAACGATGCTCGCTCTGCGCCGTCGCCCGTGCCGTCGCCTATCCCGTCATCTTTGCAGTCCTGGCTGGCCATTGGCTTGCTGGCTTCTTGTTTCGACAACGCTGTCAGGCCGGACGGACTGGCTTTCGGACGCGCGCGCGACCTCGATTTCCCCGTGGACCTGGGAAGACCTGCAGGGGCTGACCCAGCAGTCGGACACCATCTTTACCGGGCGCGTGCAGTCGCTGACCGCAGGTGATCGCAGCCTTCCCGACGCCAAGAACAGCGCCGTGCTGTCCGTCGTCTCTGTAGCAGTCGGCGATCCGAAGCTGGCAGGCGGGACGCTGACCGTCGAATACAGCGTCGGTGATCAGCCGCTGGCAACGTCCGATGCGCTGCGTCTGTTCTTCGTCGCGCGGTCCGGCGATCGCTATCGCCTGTCGTTTTTCCA
>JAYRFD010000213.1:0-1805 GCA_041908565.1 Polyangia bacterium
CCGAGATTGAACAGTACGGCAACGCCGAAGACAGCCGCGACGACGGCAAGACGCCGCGGACGCGCCTGCGGGTACGCGTGCCCGCCCATGAGCCGTGGCAGAGCGGATCCTTGGCCCACAGCGACGGCGCTGTGTTGGCTCCGCTGTGGCAGCGCATCTTTTCGTCGCCTGCCCGACTCAACGTCGCGCTGTATGAACACCGCGGCGACGACTGGCGCTTGGTGTCGACCGGTCGGCTGGATGCGCCGATTCGCGGACGGTTCACCAGCGGTCTTTTGGTGCTGCTGCTGGTCGCGCTGTTCTATTACTCCGTCGCACAGGCCGTAAAGCGCGGCAGCAATGACGGATCGGTGGCGGCGGACGTACCCATCCACGCCGCCCGTCGCCCCAAGCGCGGCGACAGCATGCCGCTTCTCGAACGCCTAAACCCGCTGCGCATCACCGCCAATCCGTTTGGCGAAGCCAGCCTGTCCAACCTGCAGTTCTTCGGCTTCACGCTGCTGATCGGCAGCCTGGCGTTCTATCGCTGGATGTTGACCGGCGTGCTGGGCGCCTTTCCCGCTGACCTGCTGATCTTGCTGGGCGTCTCGACGGGAAGCAGCGTTGCCGCGCGCGCTGTGCAGCTTCGATCCGGACTGGGAGAAGCCGCGCGAAGGGATCTGACGCGCCGCGGCTGGTTCAACGGCACGGTGAAGATGCGCCGCGCGCGCCTGAACCACCTTTTGGCTTCGGGCGGACACTTCGACCTGTCGCGCATGCAGGCCTTTGTCTTTTCGCTGGTGGTCGCCGCCTATGTCCTTTCAAGCGGCGTCATCGACCTGGGCACCGTCAAGATCCCGACCGAGATGCTGTCGCTGATGGGTCTTTCCCAGGCCATCTACATCGCTGGAAAAGCCGTGGCGCCTGCCTATGTGGCGGCGGTCGAAGACGGCGTGGACCAGCTTCGCACGCTGGAACAGCAGCTTGTCGATCCGGCGCTCACCGATGGACAGCGCACGATTGTTCGGCAGACCTTCGGTGCCACGGTGCGACGCGTGGCCGCCGACTTTTCGGGCCTGTATTCGATTGAGGTCTCGGAAGACAAGCTCTTGCCCTGGCTCCCAGCGACGCCGCCCAGCCTGGTTCCCGGCACTGCCAGCGCGGCCTACCCAAGCGCCCCCAGCCCCATCGGCAGCGCGCCCGCCACGACGGGCAACAGCGGCGCAGCGCCATCGTCTGCGGTCGCAAGCGGCCCCGAAACAGCCGCCCCTGCCCCCGGTCCCGCCAGCAGCACATCCGGCCCCTGATGCCCGCTGCGCTGCCTGCCTAAACGCGGACTTCGACGGTGATCAGGCCATCGAAGGTGACGTCTTGGGCCGGCGCACGGCCCGTCGCGGTCGAAGCAATGCGCGAGCCTTCGTTGATGTACGGCACCAGATCGACGCTGGGATCGCACTGCAGGTTCAGCGTGGTCGCGCCCCGCGGCACCATCAGCAGGTCCGCGATCTTCTGCTTGCTCAGGCTGCTGCCGGACTTGCTGCTCTCGATGAAGATCTCGATACGGTCGACGAAGTCGAAGTTGTCTGTGCTGCGCGGCGGATTGGCGATGTTGGTGATGCGGAAGCTCAACGCCTTCAGGCCGGCCGACTGCGCAGGCCCCGTGCCGCGCGCCTGCGTCTCTTCGACGTTTCACGTGTCGAGCTGGCCCTGGCCGTATTCCTCGCCGTCGCGTTGACGGCCGGTTTCATGTTCTGGCCCAATCCGCAGGACGCTGTCATCGCGCAGCAACAGGCTGTGCAACAGGCCATCGCCGACCAACTCGACAA
>JAYRFD010000214.1:0-2850 GCA_041908565.1 Polyangia bacterium
CGGAGTGAGCGATTTTTATTCTTCCATCTAATTTGCAATATTAATTATTAATATTGATAATCTTAACACTCAATGAAGCCCACAATGGAAGAGGGCGGTCCCTGCGCCCGGGGCCTGCATGGCAGGGCGGCTGTGGGCTGATCGCACCGTCGGCTGGCCGCTTGTGATACCGTCCGCGTCCTGATGAGTTCCTCTTCTTTTGGCGGGCCGCAAGGTTCCAAGGTGGACTCGCCGCCCACAGCGACACCTGAAGCCGCGGCCGATGACATCGCGCGTTCCGCCCGACGCGGCGTGCTGTTCATTTCGCTGGCCAAGGCGTGGTTCCTTTTGGCCGGGCTGTTCCTGCCGCTGGTGCTGCCACGCGTGCTGGCCACCGCGACCTTCGGCATGTGGACCTTGGTCAGCGGCTGGTTTTCTCCGCTGAACAACGTGATCGTGACAGCGACGATTCAGGCTGTCGCCAAGTTCGCCGCCGGAGGCTCCGTCGAAGCCGCCAAGCGGACGGCGCTGCGCATGAACGTCCTGGTGGCAGGTGGCGTCGCGCTGTTTTTCTTCTTGGTCGCGCCTGCCATCGCCCACTTTGAACACGACCCCGAACTGACCCCGCTTTTGCGTGTGTCGTCGCTGATCGTCCTTCTATACGGCTTCTATGCCGTGTTCGTCGGAGCCGCCAACGGCGCCCGCCAGTTCCACAAGCAAAGCGGTCTGGACATCCTGTTCGCGACGCTGCGCGTCGGCTTCGTGCTGTTCGCGGCCATCACCTGGCACGCCACCCTGCCGGCCATCTTGGGCTGGGTGCTGGCGGCTGCGCTGATCTTGATTGTCTCGGTGCTGTGGGTCGGTCTGCCGCGCGACACGGGCGCGTCTGGGCAGGCGGTGACCGTCGGCCAGATGCTGAAGTTCCTGCGTTGGCTGATCGTGTATCACGCGGCGCTCAATGCCCTGATGTTCCTGGATGGCTGGTGGCTGAAGCGCCTGTGCACCGAAGCGATGGCGACGACGGCGCAGGCCTTTGGCAGTCAGGCCGCGGTCAAGCAAGCGGTCGATGCGCTGATCGGCGTGTACGGCGGTGCTCAAACGGTGGCTCGGCTGCCGTATCAGCTAATGCTGGTCGGCACCTTCGTTGCCTTCCCGCTGCTGTCGCTGCCCGCCGTGCAGAACGACCTGTCGCGAGCCCGCGCCTACGTCGTGGCGACGCTGCGCTTTTCGCTGGTCGCCAGCATCGGCATGGTCGTCGCGCTGGGCGTTCGTCCAGAAGCCACCATGTCGCTTCTGTACAAAGCGGAATACGTCACCGGCGCACCGGCCTTGGCCATCTTGCTGTGTGCGTATGCCTGCTTTGCGCTGTCGACGATCATCGGCACGATCACCAACGCGCTGGGTCACACGCGCGACACCGCAGTTCTGGGCCTGGCCACGGTGATTGGGACTTCGCTGGCCGTCCACACATCGATTCAAGGCGCGCTCAGCAGCGGAGCCCAGCCGCTGCGTGGCGCCGCATTTGGGCTGCTGGTCGGCATGGGTGGCGGGCTGATGCTGAACTTGGTCTATCTGTGGATCAAGCTGCGCGTCACCCTGCCGCTTCTGTCGGCGCTGCGCGTCGCCATCGCGCTTCTGGCCGGCCTATCCATCGGGCGCTTCTGGCCCGCGCCAGGACACGGCGGGCTTCTGGGCAGCAAGCTGGGCACCATCGCCGCCAGCGGCATCAGCCTGCTGGTCTTTTTGATCGTCCTTTTTGTCCTGCGCGAGCTATCGGTCAAAGAGCTTTTGTCGCAGCGTCGATCGCGCCCGAAGTCGCAGACGCCAGACGATGGCTCCGTCGCTACGTAAGTCGCGCGGACCTGCTTCGTCCCAACCGACTGCCGCGCAGCCGCGCGAGCCAATCGAACCCGCCGATGACCGCGCCCCATCGATCGCCCGAACCGACTGAACCAAGCGAACCGAACGCTCCGTCACTGTGGCACCGTCTGCAGACCAGCATCGGACGCCCGATCGACATCGTGGGTCTGGGAGAGTGCTCGCTGGATCGCGTGCTGCGCCTGCCGGGTCGACTTGCGGACCTGCTGCCCCTCTTGCAAGACCCATCGTCGGGCGGCAAGCTGCGCGCGCACAGCCAAGCCCGCGTTGGTGGAGGCCAGATCGCAACCGCCCTGTGCGCCGCCAGCCGCCTGGGTCTGCGCACTGCATTCGCCGGTGTGGTGGGCGATGACAGCGACGGACGCGACATCCTGCAGGGCCTGGTCGAAGAAGGCGTCGATGTCACGCCTGTACACGTGCTGCCTGGCGTGGCGACGCGCACCGCGCTGATCTTGGTCGATTCAGCCGGCGATCGTTTGGTGCTGGAACATCGCGACGACGCTCTGCGACCGCCGGACGATGGGCGGACCACCGCGCTTTTGTCGCGGGTCCGATCGGTTCACGTCGACGCCACATTTCCCGACGCTGCGCTGACCTTGCTGCGACAAGCGGCAGTGCACGGCTGCATTGGATCGCTGGATCTGGATCACGCGCCGCCTCAAGCGCTGGCCCTTTTGCGCGCCGCCGATCTGTCGGTGCTGGCCGCTGGGGTGGCCAGTCAGCTGACCGGTATCGCCGCTCTGGCCCCTGCCCTGCAGCGGCTGTCGCGGACACTTCACAAGCCGCTGATCGCCACGCAAGGCAACCGGGGCAGCCTGCTTGCCTGGCCCAGCGAGCACGGCGTGAAACTGCATCACCAGCCCGCGTTTCCGGCGGTGCCAGGACCGACTGGACAGCTGGACACTACCGCCTGCGGCGACACCTATCGCTCGGCCTTCCTGGATGCGTTGCTGCGAACCGAAGTGGGCGATCCCATGCCAACGAAGTCAGAGA
>JAYRFD010000215.1:0-1922 GCA_041908565.1 Polyangia bacterium
AAGACAGACCGTCAGAGCATCGTGAAGGACCTGCGCGCACGGGCGCTCAAGAGGACGCAGGCAGTAAGGGACCGCGCCAACGGCCCCGTAGGGACGAACGTCGGCGCAGCGCTTGGGGGTGCCCTTGCTGAAGTCGTCCGGCGCAAGCTGGTAGGCCGTGTGACTGACAACGTGCTCGCTCAGGCGCTCGGAGTGGGCGCGATCGGCCTCGCAGCGCAATACGTCGAAAGCGGACTAGGGATCCCCGGATTGCGCAATATTGGTATCGGCCACGTCGGGGCCGCCGGCTTTATCGCGGCAGCCAAGGGCTTTGAAAAAGAGGGCTCACCCGATCCCGTGGTCGAAGCCTATAAGGGAACGACGCATAAGCATATAAAAGACATGAAGAAGAAGCAGAAAGAGGAGGAAGGCGACAGCGAAGAATAGACGACCAGCGCCAGCCCAAAGCGCGCCCCTGTGCCCCGCCGAAGGCCAGGGCGGCCGCTGGCAAGGCGCAGGGCTTCACCGTCGAGAGGAACGAGCCTGCCGGCGGCACACCGTCGGCGACCTCTGCCGGGGGCTTGCCGTTCGCGCAAGGGGCACGGCTCGTCGCGACGACAGATGCAACCGATGCCCGCGATGGGCTGACGATCGTCGCCGCTGTCTTCCCTCGCTCACCGATACGACAGCGTCAGCACGTGCCGGGCTTCTTGGCCTTGCTGGGGCGCAGTCTGACCCCAGGTTCCCCGCCGTTCATAAACTCGATTCCGCGGTCTTCTAAGACCCGCTGTATCGTCGAGAGTGTCAGCGCCCTTGGCTCGTTTTGCCCCGTCTCAAAGCGCATGATCGTGTTAGGCGCGACGTCAGTCGCTTCGGCGAGTTCTGCCTGACTCATGCCCAGCAGAGCCCGCGCAGCAGCGACGTGCTTACCTGTTAGTTCCATTTCTGTTGACTTCCTGGAAACTGCGCTACATCTTCGCTGTGTAGATTTTACGTCGCTTTTAGCGACGAACCTTGCGGACCTTCGCACAGCCCGTTTTTGAAGTCTAGGCACGGGCGACGGGGAGGTCTGCGCCTTGTAGGAGGGCTTCCCTATGGCCATACGTGCGTCCACTCTGCCCTTGTTCCTCTCGCTGCCCGTCGGTGACGGCGTGGGGATCGCTGCCTTTCTCTCGTTTGCTGGTATGTCGCTGGCCTTGCTGGCTGCGGGCGGCCGTCTGCGGCTGGCGCCTCTCGTCGGGATGCCGGCGATCGGGACGCTGGCGATCGGCTACCTAATCGGGCTGGCTACGTCGGTGAGGGGCTAGCCATGCCACAGCCTCAGATCGACACATCGAAGCATCCCGAGACCTGCAGCTGTGCCGCTTGCCGATGGAATGGCACCGGCGAGAGCGGCCGCCTATTCGTGCTGGGCCTGCGTCGCTGCTGGCCTGGCGACAGCCGCGCGATCCGCCAAGCCATTGCCGACCACAACCAGCGATACGGGCAGAGGGGGCGGGCCCATGTCTGACGAGAAACGATCGGCACGGACACAGAAGACGCTTGCCGATTGGGGCAAGCATGTCCTGCGCCCGACCCGTGAAAGGAGCGGCCTCACTCGTCGGCAGCTGGCACAGACGACGGGGACGGCAGAGAGCACTCTGCGAAACATTGAGACCGGCAGACACAGCCCATCCGCGCGCGTTCTGCGTCAGGTGTGCCCTGTGCTTGAGCTGGTCAATCCGCTCGCGGTGCAGGACTCCCTGACCGTCGAGATCGGCGAGTTGGCGCCCGATCGAGCGCTGGATTTGCTCGCGGCCGCGCTGGCCGATTTTGTCCGCTCCCGTGCCTCTCTCCCCGACGGACGCCCCAACGGCGTCGACGGAATCATTCAGGACATGGAATGGGCGGCCGAGGAATGCGACGCGGCCGCCCTGCTTGCTGCCATCAACGCGCAAAGGAAT
>JAYRFD010000216.1:0-6897 GCA_041908565.1 Polyangia bacterium
GATCTCGGGAGCCTACTCGCTCTTGCTGCGCGCCTGTTTCATGTCGCGGCGCAAGGCATCCAGCGCGTCGCTGATTCCCTGGTCACGTCGGCCAAGCGCGATGTCGCTAAGGATCGACTGCCAGTGGTCCTCCAAGCGGCTGCCGAAGTTCTTTTTGAACTCCAGGTACTCGGCCTTGACCTGCTGGAACTTGCGGTCGACTTCCAAGCGGCGCTTCTCGATCGCGGCCGGCGACGTGTCTTCCGGCTTGGGCGCTGCGGGGCGCGGGCGCGGACCGATGCGCCCCGTGGGCTTCTTGACCACTGGGGCGGGTTCGACAGGAACTGGCTTGGTCGGTGGTTCAGGCGGCGCAGGCGGCGGCAGGTTTTCCACCACCGGCACCGGCAAGGCCGGCGTCGATGGAGTCGTCACGGGCCCCGTGTGCCCACCCACCGTTGTGACGGTCGGTCGACTGCGCACCCACCACAGCGTCCCGCCCACGAACACAAACAGGAACGCAATGACACCCCAGCGCAGCGTACGCCACGGGCTTTCGGCGCGCTGCGGTACGACGGCGGCGGTCAGCGACTGCCCGGGTCGACCGGAAGTCACAGGGCTCGCCATGGGGCCCGATGTCATCGCAGGCGCCTGGCCACTTAGCCCGGCCGGTCGCAGCGCCCCCGATGACACGATCACCGATGGCGTCCCCGATTGCGCCGGTGTTGTCGCACGTCCGACCGCATCGGTCTGCGGCATCGCCGTCGTCTTGGCATCTTCGCCATCTGCCTCGGGCGCGGGAGCCGCCCCCAGCCGACCGTCTTCAAGAGCCCTGGCAAATGTGACGGTGTGCCCCACCGCTTCGGTTAGCTCGTCCCGATATGCAGCCGCATCGACGGCGCGCATCTGGTTTAGCTCTTCGGTCTCGGTGTTGCGTTCGCCCAGGAACAGCTCGTCCATGGTGCGCGCCAGCGTGTCCGTCGAGATGGTCGGGTTCAGCTGATACAGCTTCTGCTGCAGCGCATCGCGAAACTCTTCGGCGAACTGGTAGCGATCTTCGGGACGCGTCGCCAGCGCCTTGCACACGATGGAATCCAGCACCGAATCAATTGCCGGATCTTTTTGCGAGGGAGGCACAAACTTGCCCTGACACACCGTGCGCGCCATCTGGCGATAGTCGGTGCCCTCGGGAAACTGGTACAGGCGGTCGCCGGTCAGAAGTTCGTACAGAACGACGCCAGCCGCATAGATATCGGTCCGTCGGTCGATGACGCCGCCGCGCAGAAGCTGTTCCGGCGCCATGTAACCGAACTTGCCGAAGCCGATGTTGGGGTTCGAATCGGCCGTGCGAATGGCGCTGCGCGCGATGCCGAAGTCGATGACCTTGACCTCGCCCTCGTACGACACCATCAAGTTCGGCGGCGAGATGTCGCAGTGCACCAGCGACAGAGCCTGACCCTTGGGTCCCGTGCGACGGTGGGCATAGGCCAAGCCGGCCGCCATGTCGCGCGCGATGTGCACGCACTGGTCGATCGGCAGACGGCGTCCCAGCTCTTTGCAGCGACGGATGATGCGCCTCAGGTCGCGACCCTCGATGTACTCGATGGCCAGGAAGTACTCTTTGTCGACGGTGCCGGCTTCGTAGACCTGAGCGATGTTGACGTGGTGCAGCTTGATCGCGATCTGCACTTCGTCGATGAAGCGGTTGATGAAGTCTTCGTTTTCGGCAAGCTGCGGCAGGATCTTCTTGATGATGACGAACTTCTCGAAGCCTTTGATCTCGCCGAGCTTGGCCAGAAAGATCTCGCCCATGCCGCCGCGCGATAAGCGCTTGAGCAGCAGGTAACGCCCAAAGGCGACGGGGAATTCGGACTGCGCAGCTGGCTTGCCGACCGACGAATGCGGCATCACCGACATTAGGGGACCCATGTTACGGTTCGCCCTCGGCGAAAGCAACGACGCCGTGACGACGCAGCCGGCCCGCCGGACCCCGCAAAACCCCGGCGCAAGACCCGGCAGTTGCGCTAACAGTATTGCTAGATGGCGCAGCTAAAGAAGCAGATGAAAAAGGGCGGCGGATCCAAGGGCGATGGCCAGCCCCCGCCGCTGAATTCTCCGTTCCGCGAGGCGCGCAAAGAGCTTCTGGCTCTGGTGGCGCCGGTGGCCAAGCCCCCCCCACCGCCGGCGAAGCCGACCCCGGCTGTCGTGACGCAAGACGAAGATCGTCTGTCCGATGACGAGCTCTTCCGTCGAGAAATGGCCGGAGTCTCGCGGGGTGCCACATCGACCAAAGGTTCTACCGCCCGCGGTCGCGATCTACCGATCGAAGCCAGCCGCGAAGCACAGATCCGAATGTCGGAAGATGCCGAGGCCTATGCTCAGCTTTCCGATCTGGTCGACGGCACGGGCAGCTTCGATATCAGCGACTCGGATGAGTACATCGAAGGCGTCG
The DNA here is from genome assembly GCA_041908565.1 of Polyangia bacterium. Classification (GTDB taxonomy): domain Bacteria; phylum Myxococcota_A; class Polyangia; order Palsa-1104; family JAEUJZ01; genus JAEUJZ01. The sequence continues at coordinate 2,429 of JAYRFD010000216.1, forward strand.
CGGTCGGCTTGGATCGGCGCCTGCTTTCACGCCTGCGACGCGGCGACTTTTCGGTCCAAGCCCACGTCGACCTGCACGGCCTGACCCGCGATGAAGCGCGGATTCGCGTCGAGGGCTTCCTGCACGAATCCCGGCTGCGCAGTCGACGCTGCGTGCTGATCATCCACGGGCGCGGGCTCAACTCGAAGGACCAGATCCCTGTCCTCAAAGAAAGCGTGCGGATCTGGCTGACCCGGGGTCGTATCAGCCGATCAGTCCTGGCCTTTGCGACCGCCCGCCCCACCGACGGCGGCGCTGGCGCAGTCTACGTGCTGCTGCGCCGGTAAAGGCCGACTAGTCGGCGCGGTAGTCAGGCAGGTCGCGCCCAATATCGCCGTCTGGGCTCACTTGGCGCAGCTTGACCAAGCCACGCACTTCGACTTGGCGGATGCGTTCACGCGTCAAATTCAGAATCTCGCCCACTTCTTCCAATGTGATGCCCCCACGATCGGCCACGTCCAGGGCACAGGTATCGCGCATGTCTTCCAGTTCCAAGTCGGGGAAGTTCAGCTTGATGCTGCCCGTCTCGGGATTCACATCCAGGAACAGGTGGTACTTGCACGAAACCCAGGGGCACGGACGCTGGCCACTGGCGCAGTCGGCACGCAGGATCGGGCGCTCAACCTCGGGAGTCGACAGCGTCTGACTCAGACGCAGCTCTTCCTTGGTCAGCCGACGCGGCGCGATGGTCTTGCTGCGCGAGCGCTTGCGATGGCGACGCACCGGACGATCCTCGGTCGGCGTCTCTCCAGATTGGGTTCCCTCTGCGTCCAGGCCGTCGTGCTCAGCCGAAGCGAACGCGTCCATGATGTCCTCGTGCATACGACTCCCTCCAAATGCAAACTCAGCCCCGCCGCGGCGAGGCTAAAGAAGTTCCTCAGCGCCCCCTTTGGTCCCGGCGCCAAACGCCCGCTCGCGCGCTGCTCGCTCAAGCGGAGAAACAAGCTGTCGTTCAAGCGACTCAATGCGCCCCACAAGCTCTTCGCCGAGCTTGTGCACCGCACGAATCTCACGCTCTAAGTTCCGTCGCTGCTCACCGGCAAAGGCGCCACGCTTTAGCTCCAGCTCAAAGCCGGCCAGAAGCTGGCTTACGCTGCGCTGCAGCACTTCGATCTCGTCGGTAAAGCGCAGAAACGAGCGCTGGATGTCTTCGATGGTGTAGTTGGCCGCCATCATCTGCTTGATGGCATTGATGCGGCGAACCGTCGTCGCTGGATAGACGCCCAGCGAGCCCTGATGCTTGCCCTTGCGACCGACCCGCCGGCTGCGTCCCAAAAGCCCAAGCTGCACGTACTTGCGGAACGTCGCTTCCGACAGGTGCAGCCCATGGCGGACGAACGTTTCGATGATCTGCGACAGGGCCAGTCCTTCGGGATGCGCCTGCTCGATCTCGGCCAGGACGTCCTCGGCCAGCAGCGGCCCATCGCTGTCGATTTCACGAGCCCGCTTGTTCACAGAGCCGGATCGCGGCGATTCATCGCCGGCCTGTGACTTCCGCGTTCGCTTGTTGACCGATGGCGCCATGGACGCAGTTCGTGTCCTTCCACTGTCGTGAATCAGCTCGCCCCACATGGATCACCCCCATCCTTCGCTTGGCACTCGTCGCGCAGTCTTGCCGGACCGAATGGCACGCCGCAGTAACGCCTTCTGATTGGAACAACTCCGTCGCCCTTCTCAGAAGACCAGGCGTGCACTTTTCATCTCATGCGAGCGGCTCGCTCAACTGATTTGAATGTATTCCATTCAATATATTCTCTGCAAGCGAAAAGTATGGAAATGGGCAGGAAAGTTGACAGCACTCGGTAGCTGCGAACATGCCCATAATGGGAGTCGCCACTCAGCAGCGATTTCCGTCGCTGTCAGGGCATTTTCCAGCCCGGCTCGGCTGGCTGATTCGCCCGGGACCGCAGCCAGCTGCAAGTCGCCCGCCGGGCCACACCGACCGGCCTGCCTTTCAGGCCGCGGCACCAAGTCCAGCGTGGCTCCAGACCCAGGCTTTGGTGCCCCAGGTACGGCAAACAAAAAGGAGGGCCCTTGCCGTCAGAGCCAGGGCGACAGAGCGGGCCCGAGACGCCGCCGCGCACGAATAGTGCGACCGGCAGGGTCGGGAACATCTACGTTCGTGCTGAGGATTGAAGCGAGAGGCGGAGGCGGGCGAGCGATTGCGCGAGGAAGGATGAAGCCTGCGAGCGGGGGACGGGCTCTCTGCGCGTTGCACAGGGAGCCGCGCGACGGCTAGAAGTCGTCGTCGTCGTCCTTGCCGCCCTTGATGCTGTTCAGCAGTCGGTAGGCTTCTTGAACCTTCGGGTTCTTCGGGCTGTTGTTGTAAAGCTGCATGACCTTGCGACACAGCGTGCGGGCCTGCGCCGGGTTCTTGCTGACCAGACCCTTGGCCTGTCCAAGCAGCTTGTCTGCCTCTCCATCCTTGCCCGGATCGCCACCACCCGCGGCAGGAGCAGCGGTCTTGCCACCACCGCCGCTTGAGCCTGCGCTCTTGCTCGATAGAGAGCTGACCTTGCCGCTGAAGTAGCTCGCCAGAGCCCCACCCAAGCGCTTGTCTGCGTCGGCGGCCGCCTTGTATGCGGTGACCGCATTGGCGGGGCTGCTGCCCTCGGCCTTGGCGCCTTGGTCATTCTTGGCTTTGACTTCTTCCAGATCCTTGACGGTCTGCGCAGCCTTCGGGCCCTTGACCGACTTCATGGCGCTGATGGCGCTCGCGAAGTCCTTGCTCTTGTAGGCGGCCAGCGCTTGCTTGTTGCTGGCCAAATCCCCACCCGCGGCCGGCTCAGGCTTCTCGGGCTTCTCCGCTTTTTCTGGCTTGGCGGCGGTCTTGGTCGCCTTGGGCTCTGGCTTCGCGGCCTTTTCAGGCTTGTCTTCCTTCGGTTCCTCTTTCGGCGGCTCTTCAACCGGAGGCGGCGGAGCGGCCTTCGCAGACGCATTGCTCAGCTTGCTCTTGAGCTCCTGCAGTTCGCCGTTGTCCGGGTCGATGTCTTCCAGGCCCTTGTTGACCTTTTCCAAGGCGGCCGCGGAATCACTGCGAGCCAGGTTGTTGGCCTGGCTGACGATTTCCTTGACGGCCTCGCGTCGTGCGCTGCGCGCCTGCTGCTGCGCGTCTTCGTACTGCACAGAAGTCTTTTCGACCTTGGCGAAGACGCGAATCGCCTCGGCATACTTGCGGTCTTCGAGGTCCTTCTTGGCCGCCTCGATCAGCTTGCGGGTCTTTTCTTCCGCATCGCAGGCTTCAATGTAGTGCTTCAGCTCGCCCGATTCCGGAGCCAGCTTGAGCGCCTCGTCAAACGCCTTGCGCGCCGTGTCGTAGTGGCTGGCCGTGAAGTCCTTGGTGCCCGCAATGTAAAGCTCGGTGGCCTTGTCGATGGCCTTGGCGGGGTTGCCACTGCGCAAGGACGTGACGGTCAGGCCGATCAAGCCAACCAGCAGAGCACCGCCGACTGCGGCAAAGTACATCTTCTGTTTCTGCTGGTTCTGCAAGAAGGCCAGCGGTCCCGCCGTCGACATCGCGATGGCGCTGGGCTCCATGAACAGCGAAGGCTGCGGCACCGACTGCGACTGCACCGGTGGAGCCATCGCAAGCGGCTGCACCACCGACGCAGGTCCCGGCGGATAGCCCGGCGGCATCATCGGCTGCGGCGCCATCGGCTGCATGCCGTATGCAGGAGCAGACTGAGGCGGATAGCCTGGCGGGGCATAGCCCATCGGCTGCTGCATCGGCTGCTGCATCGGCGGCGCATAGGCAGGAGCCGGAGGCGGCGGCGCTTCCTGCTGCGGCCTCGACGGGGGATGTTCGAAGCGCAGCAGCGAATTGCCAAGCTCGATCTGGTCCCCGTCCATCAGCTGGACTTCGTTGACTCGCTTGCCGTTGACCATGGTGCCGTTGGGCGACCCCATGTCTTGCAAGCGGTAGCCCGTCGACGTCATCTGGATCTGCACGTGGCGACGCGATACGGCGATGTCGGCGATGACCAGCATTTGATCGGCTCCGCGTCCGACGCTGGTCGTCGGGCGGTTGAGCTCGATCACTTTGCCCTGATCGTTGCCGCTCATCACGCGCAGCGTTCCAAACTTGCCCATGGGTGGCGCCCCCGAGGCACCGCCGCCCGCGCCGGAGCCAGCCCCGTAACCCGGAGCACCTCCACCGCCAGGCCCGGCACCCGCCATGGCCAGAAGCTCAGGCGGAGGGCGATCGTGGGCGGCGTGTCCGCCACGACCACTGGGATAGGCAGGCCCGGGGCGGCCCTGCGGGATGGGAGGCATTTCAGCGGGACTCATGGCTTGTCGTCTCCGATACTGGCCAAGATCTACGGCAGTGTATCAGCAGGGAGGAGGCCGTTCCATAGGTGCCTTTTCCCGTCGCCTGTTTTGGCCCTGCTGGCAGACATCGCAGCAGCGGATTTCGCCCGTCCTGTGGGGCC